>NZ_JBGOOD010000018.1:0-77530 GCF_041439475.1 Vibrio sp. 1S139 | reverse complement strand
CCCCTGATGCCACCTTAAACATACCGTTATATATCGCTTTAGGTTGATGTCTTGCCAGCACTCTCAATTGATACGGTAAAGTGAAGGTCACCATGAAATAGTGAACAGGTAACCGTTTTTGCTGTTGACGCTGTAGCCAGTCAGAAGTGGTGCGTTGTTGGCATTGAGGGCAATGGCGATGACCACAAGAAAGAGGCAATCGGTCATCGTGATGGCAGTGACTGCAGAACCATTGTGAGCGTCCTTGTTGCTCTGTTTTGCAACGGAGCATCGCCCCAATAGCTCGATGCATATCGCCATTTATCTGCGCATGATAGTGATGCTTAAGCGCACGATGATGCTGGCGAAGCAGTTCAATGAAAGTACTCATTTTATGCTCCATGTTAAGTCTAGATCATCCGTTAATTGGTTGATGGCCATTGCCGCATCACGCTGCTTTATCTGAGTCATTCGGGTGTATCGTGCCGTGGTGTTGAGGCTTGCATGACCGAGCAGTGATTGCAGTGAACGCAGGTCGACTCCTTGCTCAAGTAAGTGCGTTGCGAAGCAATGTCTGAGTGAATGAGGACTCGCATGCTTTTTGATACCACACTCTTTAAGTACAAGTTTCATCGTCTTTTGAATTCCGCCACGATCCATGGGGGTGTCGTGACATGTACCAAGTCCAGGAAATAAGTAGCAAGGATGCTTATGGGTAAGCCAGTGCGTGCGGAGTGCCTTAAGCGTTCGCTGCGGAAGCGGCACCATTCGGTCTTTTCCGCCTTTTCCTTCCCGTATGTGAACGCGCATTGTTTGGCTGTCGATATCATGAACCGTAAGATTTAATCCCTCACTGAGTCGTAACCCCATGCTGTACAGAGTAAGAAAAAACACCTGATAACGTGCTTGTCGAGTGTGAGTAATCAGCGAGCTGACTTGCTGTGGTGTCAGTATGTCGGGCAGTCGTTTTACTTGTGGCGGCTTGACGATATTGAGCCACTCCCACTGTTTATCGAGCGTGTAGCGATAGAAAAACTGCAAGCCATTACGATCGAGTTTTATGGTGCTCCACGAGTGGGTTTGAATAAGAGACGCGAAGAACTGTTTGAGGTCAGAGGTCGTTAATGTATCAGGGGCTCGGTCGAAATGAGCGGTGATCCGACGAACCGCACGGGAATAGGCATCAATGGTCGCGGGTCGTTTACCTTGCAGCTTTAGGTTGGTAAGGTGTTGTTCATAAAGGGTGTTGTAGCGTTTTAAGTCATCGGGTTTCATGGGGTTACTCCTGTGAACGACCATCAGGGTGATGGTGTTACAAGAGTATGGTTCGCACTCGTTTTACTCTGCCGCGTAGCGGCTTCGTTCAACAAGCAATTTAAGAGGGATTCACAACGCTTGGCACTTTTGCTCCTACTTCAAGTTAAGTGTTTATGGCACAATGCGTTAGGTTTGGGTGGAGGCGTTGTTCACCCCTTAATTGGGCTATTTGCCCAGAGGAAGTAATCAATCCATTGGGAACTTTTGTTTCTGGTGGAGTACGCGCATAATTCGGATAATGTCGCCTTCGATCCAATAGGAGACGATCATTGAAATCTCAGGAATTATAAGTAATTGCCCACGAATGCCGTCTCTCTGTACACCCATTAGAGGCTGCTCAAGCAAGTTTTCTACTTTTGTTTCAATGAGGTTGTCAGCGTTTTCTGCCGCATCAGGGTTGAAGTCATAGATAAACTCAAAGATCCTTTCACGATCATTGAGTGATTCTTCTTCCCATAAAATCATTGCTTACCTCGATTACGTATTCTGGCTTTGCGTTCTTCCATTCGAGATTTAGCAGTTTGGTGTTCAACGAAAACGGATTCTCCTGAGTCAAACTTCTCAAATGCTAGGTTTACTTGTTCAGTTAGCCATGCATCGTGAGATAATGTCTGTCTTTGTTGCTCAGCGAGTTGCTCAGTAAGCTCACGGCAAGCACCACTCAGTGTGCGACCTTGGCTCTCAGCCATCTGTTGAGCTAGGCGTTTTGTTTCTTCATCAACACGAAATTGAATTCTAGTGTCCATGATGTATTCCTTTATTGGTGTGTGTACAAATGTTAGCACTCACCTTTGAGATGGGCAACTGACAAGCTACTATGGCGCCAATAACTAACTTTTGGTGCTATGTTTCATCGCACATAGTCCCATATCTCATCAACCATTGCAGAACGTTAAATGATAGGTCACCACAATCTGTAGAGGAAAGTGCATTGAAGTTAACCAATAAACTCGTACGTTACCCGCACATTGATGTTGATCGTGCGTTTGAAAAAGAAGCTGAATTATTGCAGCAAATTCAGGCGGGTGAGATTGGGCAAGCCTTAATGTTGTGGCAAGCAAAAGCGCCGACACTTGTTTTGCCCGCAGGTAAAAAGTGGCCTGTGACCGTAGAGTCTAGAAAACAACTCGCGGCACAAGGTTGGCAACTCACCTCACGTAAAACAGGCTGCGCTCCCGTTCCCCAACTGCCGGGGATCATTAACTTATCGCACATTTACCATTGGCCTCGTGATGAAGCCTACAACATCCAAAAAGCGTATCTACATCTGTGCAATGTCTTAACCCTGTTTTTTAAAGAACTGGGCATCGATGTGGATGTACACGCGACTCCCGGTTCTTATTGTGATGGTGACTACAACCTCAATATCAATAAACAAAAAATAGTGGGCACGGCGCAGCGTGTTTTGCTTAAACAAGGGGGCGGCCAAATCGTACTTTCGCAAGCTTGTATCTTGTTGGATGTCGACCTAGAGAACATCGTTGCACCCGTAAATTTTTATAATCAAGTTTGTGGCAATCCAACCGTGGTGGACGCGCAAGTTCATACTCCGTTGTCCGCACATCTGACAACTCTACCCAACGTAGACTCACTCTTTCAGCAGTTAAGCCAAGCTTTCATCAAGCATGCGTGATACCAACCTTTCGTTAACGCCAAACTAATTTGCCGATGGTAGAACGATTTCAATACTATGTGTCGATGACAACGAATGGGTTGAACTTGAGGCGGTGAGAACTTTATAATGTTACTTGTAACATAATAAAGAGTTCAAATAGTTATGACAGAACAGCAGAAGAAAACTCGAACCACACTTCAAGATGTTGCAGACAAAGTGGGGGTCACAAAGATGACCGTCTCTCGTTACATGCGTAATCCCGATTCAGTCGCAGCCAAAACTCGCGTTAAAATTGCAGCGGTTATTGAAGAGATGGGATACATCGAAAACAAAGCGCCAGCTATGCTCTCTAAATCGTCGAGTAAAGCGATCGGTATCTTGCTCCCTTCGTTATCAAACCAAATCTTTGCCGCGTTTGTTCAAGGTATCGAAACGGTTACTAAAGAGAATGGCTACGAGACGTTGCTTGCTCACTTTAGCTATGATGCTGTGGAAGAAGAGGAAAAGATTGCTTCGCTGCTTTCGTATCAAGTTGATGGGTTGATATTGACGGAAAGCCACCACACCCCCCGCACGTTACAGATGATCAAGAATTCAGGTGTTTCTGTTGTTGAAACGATGGAACTCCCAACCAATCCGATCGATATGGTTGTTGGCTTGGACCATATTGATGCTTCTTACCATGTCGTGAAGCGAATGATTGAAGCTGGTAAACGCTCTATTGCTTACTTTGGCGCTCGATTGGATGCGCGAACCAAGTTGCGTTTGCAAGGCTATGACAAAGCGATGTATGAGGCTGGATTAGAGCCTAAACACGTGTTGACTGAACAGCACTCTAACTTCTCTTTGGCTGAAGATCTGCTTGATCGCGCTCTTGCGGATTACCCAGACCTAGATGGCGTGTTCTGCACCAATGATGACATCGCGATAGGTACCTTGCTCATTGCCCAGCAACGTGGAATCCAAGTGCCGCAACAGCTATCTGTGGTGGGCTATAACGCGTTAGATATTGGTCAAACCATACGCCCAAAACTGACTAGCGTGGATACGCCACGTTATGAAATAGGTAAGAAAAGTGCCGAGCTACTGCTTGCCCGATTGAAAGGTGAGCCAGTTACGGAAACGGTAGTGGATATGGGCTATCGCATCACTGATGGCGAAAGCGTTTAACCAAGTATCGTGGAAACTGAAAGGGGCATCGAAATGATGCCCCTTTTGCTTTTACATTTAAGTAATGACACAGCTAGACGATAAAACTCGCCCCTTGTTCTGCACTCGAAACGCTTTGGCGCATCACGCTAAATAGGTTGCGCCCCATGGTTTGCTGTTTGGCGTCTGCCTCAAATACCTTCGCTTGGCGAGATTGCATGTCGTTGAGGTTATTGAGTTCGCCACTCGCGCAATCTAAGCGCAAGATATCGCCTTCGCAAACAAGCCCAATAGTTCCTCCTCGAATAGCCTCTGGTGAGACATGAATCGCGGATGGGATCTTTCCTGAGGCTCCGGAAAGACGACCATCGGTAACCAGAGCTACTTTGAAACCTTGTTTCTGTATATTGCCTAGAATCGGCATGAGCTTATGCAGTTCAGGCATACCGTTCGCAGCTGGTCCATTATTTATCACCACAACAATGCAATCTTTGTTGAGCTCACCTCGTTGATACGCAGCTTCTACCTTATGTTGGCAATCAAAAACTACCGCAGGTGCTTCTATTACACGTTGCTCTTCTGCAACCGCTGACACTTTAATCACTGCGTTGCCAAGGTTCCCTGAAAGGACTCGCGTTCCGCCTGTGCTTTGGAATACCTGTTCTTGGCCTGCAATTACCTCTGCATCTGCCGACTGTTTGCACTTTTTCCACGTTAGCTTTCCATTTTCAAGTTCTGGAATACTCATTTGATCTTCAAACGAGCCAAAGGTAGGTGTGACATCTCGGTGCAGTAAGTTGGCTTGATCTAAACGGCGTAACAGCGCGGGAACTCCTCCTGCCGCTTGGAACGCATTCATATCTGCTGGGCCGTTGGGATAAACTCGAGCAAGTAAAGGCACCACATCGGATAGATCGCTGATGTCTTGCCAAGTCAGAATAAATCCTGCTGCGCGTGCTACCGCGACCATGTGAATGCTGTGGTTGGTACTGCCACCTGATGCGAGTAGGGCAACAATGCCATTGATTAAGCTTTTAGCGGTAAAGACTTCAGAAAGTGGGCGGAAGTTTGCGGCTTGTGGTGTCATTGAAGCAATTTCAATGGCGGCATGCTGAGTGAGTGATGCGCGCAATTCAGAGTCAGGGTGAATAAACGCTGAGCCCGGAAGCATCAGCCCCATCGCTTCAAATACCAGCTGATTGGTATTGGCTGTGCCGTAAAAAGTGCAGGTGCCCGCTGAGTGATAAGCGTTGCACTCCATATCCAGTAAGGCACTTTTTCCTACCTTGCCAGCCGCGTACTCTTGGCGAATGTGTACTTTCTCATCATTGCTGATGCCCGTTGCCATCAAGCCTGCCGGAACAAAGGCAGTTGGTAGATGCGCAAAAGAGAGCGCGCCCATCAGTTGTCCTGGAGCTATCTTGTCGCAAATACCAAGTAATAGGGTTGAATCAAACACGTTGTGACTCAGTGAAAGAGCGGTCGATTGAGCAATCAAGTCCCTTGAAAACAAAGACATATCCATGCCTGGTTGCCCTTGAGTTACCCCGTCGCACATCGCAGGAACACAGCCTGCTACTTGAGAGGTGTGGCCGAACTTAGCTAACGCCTTTTTGATCTGATCTGGATAGTGTTGATACGGCTGGTGAGCGCTTAACATATCGTTGTAAGAGCTGATTAACGCCACATTGGATTTAGTGAGATCAAGAATCGAGCGTTTCTCATCGGAGCAAGAAGCTGCAACAGCATGAGCCAAGTTGCCGCAAGAAAGCCCTTTACCACCTTTGCCAGCAGAGGCTTGGTGTTGGGTTCGGTTTAGAAACGCTTCATGAGTCTCTTTGCTTCGTTCAATTAATCGTTGAGTCACCGCTTGGATGGTTGGAAGGGTCATGCTGTTTCTGCCTCATCAGTCATTGAAAGCACAATCGCAGCACAGTCCACAACGTCATCAATATCGCCATCAATGCTGATGACAACCGTATCTGGCTCGTGATCGGGTCTTTCTAATGTTTCGAACTGGCTTTTAATCATGTTCTCTTTCATGAAGTGGCCTTGGCGCTGACGCATTCGATGCAAGATCAGGTCAATGTTGCCATCTAAAAAGAGAAAGGTGAGGTTTTTGTTCCCTTCGCGAATTTGGTCGCGGTACTTCTTCTTCAACGCAGAACACACAATAATGCCGTGCTCATTTTTACTTTCTAGGCTGTACGCTGCATCACGAACGCGTTCCAGCCATGGAATGCGATCATCATCATTAAGAGGTTGGCCTGACGCCATTTTTTGAATGTTTGCTCGAGGATGAAGGTCGTCACCATCAATGAACTTACGCCCAAGTTTTTTTGCCAACTGCTCGCCTATCGTGCTTTTCCCACAAGCACTGACACCCATGACGATGACACTACTACCAGCCATAACTCAATCCTCTTAACAAATTTGCGCGTGATCTCAATTTTGAACATCGCTTGTAAATATGGCTTTATCTTATAAGCGTTACCGGTAACATGTTACCGGTAACTTAAGGAAGTGTGATGAAGGACACAAAACAACAATTCACAACAATTGTGATTGTTTTTGCATCCTACTGACGGAAAATTAGTCACATCTCACTATATTCGCGTTTAAAAATCACTGGAAAGAGATCTTTGGGGGATAAAATGGCCAACGATTACCGCGCAATTGCGAAATCTGTTGTTGAGCATCTTGGGGGCAAGACAAATGTGGCTGCCCTAACACACTGTATGACTCGACTACGATTCGTTTTACACAGCCAAGATGGCGTCGATATTAACAAGCTAAAAGCACTGAAAGGTGTGATGGGTGTTGTTGATAATGGAGACAAAGTACAAGTTATCATTGGTAACGAGGTATCGTATGCATACAAAGAAGTGATGGCGCTTTGTGAGCTATCCACTGTATCTGAGTCAGAGGTTCCTGCTAAAAAAGAGAAGCTAACGGCTAAGTCAATTGGTGCGAAAATGTTGGACGCACTGGTTGGTACCATGTCGCCTCTTATCCCAGCAATCATTGGCGCTTCAATGGTCAAACTGCTCGCCATGGTACTTGAGATGCTGGGCTGGGTTGAGCCAAATGCACCTACCTTGATTATCTTGAAAGCGATTGGCGATGGCGCCTTCTTCTTCCTACCGGTTATGGTTGCCGCTTCCGCATCGATCAAATTCAAGACCAATATGTCTCTTTCCATTGCGATTGCCGGTGTCTTAATCCACCCGAACTTTATGGAATTGATGGCGCAAGCAGCAGAAGGCAAGCACGTTGATTTCTTCGGTATCCCAATCACGTCAGTGAAATACACCTACACGGTTATTCCTGTACTTGTGATGACTTGGGCTCTTTCTTACATAGAACGTTGGGTAGATAGCATTACCCCTGCTGTGACTAAAAACTTCCTGAAACCTATGCTTATCGTATTGATTGCAGCTCCGGTTGCTATCGTACTTATCGGTCCATTTGGTATTTGGGTTGGTACTGCACTTTCAGCGCTTGTTTACACAATTCATGACACATTAGGTTGGTTGTCGGTTGCTATCATGGGCGCACTGTGGCCTCTACTTGTTCTTACTGGTATGCACCGTGTATTTACTCCAACGATTATTCAAACCATTGCTGAGACGGGTCGTGAAGGTATGGTTATGCCTTCAGAAATCGGTGCCAACCTCGGTATGGGTGGTGCGTGTCTGGCTGTTGCTTACAAAACCAAAAACAGCGCACTAAAGCAGACATCATTAGCCGCAGGTGCTTCAGCTATCTTCGCCGGTATCTCTGAGCCTGCATTGTACGGCGTGCTTGTTCGTCTGAAACGTCCACTTATCGCAACAATGATTACTGGTTTTATCGTAGGTGCATTAGCGGGCATGGGTGGCCTTGCGAGTCACTCGATGGCAGCACCAAGCTTGTTTACGAGTGTTCAGTTCTTCGATGTGAATGACCCAATGAGTATCGTTTGGGTGTTCGGTCTGATCGCATTGTCTATTGTTCTGTCATTTGTTCTAACCCTAGTTTTAGGCTTTGAAGGTGTTCCAGAAGATGATGCCGATGAGAAAGCAACTTCAGAGTCAGCAAACAAAGAAGCTGGTAAGGCAGAAGACAAGCCGACAGTAGTGTCCGCGTCTTAATTAGAATTGATTAATTTATTCAGTCACCTTACTTCAGCGTAAGGTGACTTTTATTGTTTCCGAGGTATTCGATGTCAAACATTCAATTTCCCGAAGATTTCTTATGGGGCGGCGCTATTGCTGCAAACCAGTCTGAAGGCGCTCACTTAGCGGGTGGTAAAGGCCTAACAACCGTAGATATGATCCCTTATGGTGAGAACCGCATGCCAATTAAGCTTGGTCAGGTTGATAAGGTGACGCTCAGCGAAGACGAGTTCTACCCAAGCCATAACGCGATAGACTTTTATCACCGTTACAAAGAAGACATCGCCTTGCTGGCAGAGATGGGATTTAAAGTCTTCCGCGTATCCATCGCTTGGAGCCGAATCTTTCCAAAAGGTGACGAGCTAGAGCCGAACCAAGCTGGCTTAGATTTTTACCGTGATGTTTTTGAAGAGTGTAAGAAATACGGTATTGAGCCGCTCGTTACCTTGTGCCATTTCGATGTGCCTATGCACTTGGTCAACGAGTATGGTTCGTGGCGTAATCGTAAGATGATTGAGTTCTTTAGCCGTTACGCGAGAACCTGTTTCGAAAACTACAAAGGCTTGGTGAAATACTGGTTAACTTTCAACGAAATCAATATTTTACTAGCGAGCCCGTTTTCTGGTGCTGGATTGTTGTTTCAGGAAGGCGAAAATCACGATCAAGTGAAGTACCAAGCAGCTCACCATGAGCTAGTAGCAAGCGCTTTGGTAACCAAGATTGCCCATGAAGTTGATGAGCAAAACCAAGTGGGTTGTATGCTGGCGGGCGGTAACTTCTATCCATATTCATGTAAGCCAGAAGATGTGCTGATGGCTATGGAAAAAGACCGCGAGAACCTGTTCTTTATCGATGTTCAATCGCGTGGTTACTACCCATCTTATGCTCAAAAAGTGTTTGATAACAAAGGTGTGGTGCTTGAAACACAAGATGAAGATTTCGAGATTCTAAAGAACACCGTCGATTTCATTTCTTTCAGTTATTACGCTTCACGCTGTGCTTCCGCTGATATGAATGCAGGAAATACGAGTGCAGCGAACGTCGTTAAGTCCATCAAAAACCCTCATCTTCCAGCAAGTGATTGGGGCTGGGTCATTGACCCTACAGGTCTTCGAATTACGATGAACACACTCTATGACCGTTACCAGAAACCACTTTTCTTGGTAGAAAATGGCTTAGGTGCTCGTGATACCTTGGATGACAATGGAGAAGTGAACGATGATTACCGCATTGATTACCTTCGTCAGCACATTGTTGCGATGCATGAAGCAATGGAAGACGGTGTACCATTGATGGGTTACACACCTTGGGGTTGTATCGATCTTGTTGCGGCGTCGACCGGAGAGATGAGCAAGCGCTATGGGTTTATCTACGTGGACAGAGACAACCTAGGCAATGGTACGTTAAATCGTATTCCTAAAAAGTCATTCCACTGGTACAAAAAAGTGATCGCAAGCAACGGCAGCGACTTGGCTTAATTTGTCTGTTTGATAATGAGAGAAATGAACAATGAAAACAATTGAACAGCGACTCAGGGATATTCGCATCGTTCCGGTGATCGCCATTAATGACGTTGCTCAGGCTGTGCCGCTTGCGAAAGTATTGGTTGAGAATGGTTTGCCTTGTGCTGAAGTGACATTTCGTACAGAAGCGGCAGCAGAGTCGATTCGTTTGATGCGTGAAGCCTACCCTGAGTTACTGATTGGCGCAGGTACTGTGCTGACTACAGAGCAGGTGGATACTGCCATTAATGCGGGTGTTGATTTCATTGTCAGCCCAGGTTTGAATCCAACCACAGTCAAATACTGTCAGCAAAGAGGGGTTACGATTGTTCCTGGAGTGAGTAACCCAAGCTTGGTTGAACAAGCAATGGAAATGGGGCTTAAGACACTAAAGTTCTTCCCTGCCGAGCCATCTGGCGGTGTCGCAATGTTGAAAGCGTTGACGGCTGTTTACCCGGTTAACTTTATGCCTACAGGCGGTGTAAGCCCAGCGAACGTTGAGTCTTACTTAGCACTGAAATCAGTCGTTGCCTGCGGTGGAACTTGGATGGTACCGACAGACAAAATGGACAAGGGTGATTGGGATGGAATCGCAGAATTAGTCCGAGCGGTCGGCTCCAGATAGTTCGATAGAGAGATACATAGCTAGAAAATGAAAGGGCCAGCTGACACTGGCCCTTTTTGTGGCTGCTTCAAACGATGTAGAGGTTACTCGTTACCAAGCAAAGGTTTTAATGACGTTTTGCTTAGTGATTGGGTTGTGAGCGATGTCTTGATTAATCTTATCAAGAAACGGCTTACGAGCCTGAGGCAACATGCCACGCATTGGTGAGATGTTATTGCCGTGGTCACCCCAGTAGTAGCAATCGAAATCTTCTAGGTTTTCGAGCAAGTATTTTTCTTCTTCCAGAATCTGCAATGGCGTTGGTAAAACAAACTCGCCACGGTTTACTTCTTTTTCCAATACCGATCCCGGTTGAACGGCTAAAGCCATTGGTGCAATCGCATCCGGCTGCATGATGTTCAGCAAGCTGGTGGTATTAATTGCATGCTCACGCGTCATGCGCTTTTGAATGTGTTCAAGCACAATTGGGTCACCGGACTCCAAGCCAGAATAGGCCATGCTTAAACCTGCCGACTTAATCTCTTTTAATTCAGACAAGCTCTTACGACGGAAGTCATTGAACCCTGAATACAGAGAGATGTTCTTGATCTCTGGGAAGGTGATCTTGATGTAATCCAGAATCGAAATCAGCATCTCGGTTCTAATCGCCATCACATTACCATCGACCAAAAAGATAGATTCAACATGCGGGTAGATTTTTCTCGCCGCATCAATATCTTCAAAGATGTCTTTGATGTCTCTTACTTTGAAACGCTTATCATCAAACATCGTGCAGAAGGTACACTGGTTATTACTGCACCCCAATGTTGTCTGGATGAGTACGCTCTCTGCTTCCATCCAAGGACGATAAACTTTACCTTCAAAACGCATAAATGCTCCTCGGCCGTAGCCTGTGTTGTTTCGACGGGGGCAAGTTTAGCAATCTGCATCTTGGGTGATAATTGGGCAAAGCGGGGAATCAGTATTAAAGAAATCTTAATAATCGAAAGAGCGCGCAGTTCTTTGTCTGTATAGATAGAACTGCGGCTTGGATTGTGTGTGTGGTGGTGGGGGGGAGTGTTAGTGGTCGTTTTTTACTAATGAATGATCAGTGCGTAACGCACAGCTTTTCTTCGAGTAATTGATTAAGCACTGTCACCAGCTTGTGGTTCTTAGTGTTGTCTAATGCGTCGGCGTGCGGGTCTTTGAACAACCCAGAATCATTATCAAAATATTGACCAGAAGCGTTGGCAAACTCATCACTGAGCGCAGCACGACAAAGAATATCGGCTCCAATCGCAAGGTCGTTGCCATCAACGCCATAAGCATCTTTCACTAATTTACTACCAAGGAAAGAAGCTGGGTTTACAGGGATAATTGCGGTGCCTTTGTCTAAAAGAGTATTGGCTAATTCGATGGACCACATCGTTAGCGCCAGCTTACTTTGCGCGTAAACCGGACCATCAAGTTCGCCCGCATTCGGACTGATTAATGCATCTAGATCTACGGGTGCTTGGGCTGCTGAAGATAGGTTGACGATACGACCTGTCGCATCAAAAAGAGGAAGCAGCTTTTGTGTCAGTAGATACGGCGCAATGGTGTTTACGACAAAACGCACATCAAGATTGTCTGGAGTGGTGATGTCCGACACTTTATACACACCTGCGTTGTTAATGAGTATATCGAGTCGTTTGTGATCGCTTTTGATTTGGGTTGCGAGCGCCTCAACTTCAGAGAGCGTCGATAGATCTGCGATGTAGCTTTCGATGATTGCATTCTTAGACAGGCGAGACAAAGCGGTCACGACTTTATTGACCTTAACTGGGTTGCGGCCATGAATCAGAACATGGTGCCCTTGCTGCGTTAGTGCTTTTGCGGTCTCTAAACCAATGCCATCCGTGGCACCTGTGATCAGAATTATTTTTTGCATATTCCGTCCTTCAAAAAATAGTTTGAACAACGTTATAACAAAGATTAATGACACATAGTTGCATTTGGCTCACAAGCTGAAGACTCAAATGTGAGTCTATGGGGCAAATAATGACCATTTTAACACTTGGTGGTTAACCGTTGGCGTTTAACGATTAAGTAAGACAATGGGTCAGTTTGTGACTGACCCAAATTAAGAGAAGTGACCGAGTTATTTGATGTCTTGAACGTTCATAACCAGAGTTTCCCAGTTACGTTGGTTTTCCATATCGTGCTCTAGGCCTTGCTCATCGGCAATTTGGAAGCGCTTAACCGCAGGGGTTTTGCTCGTAGCTTGATACAACCAATAAGCTTCCGCTTTGAGTGCTTCGGCTTCGTCAGCATCAAAGTCTCTTGCCCTTGAACATTCACAGTACCGAAGTCAAAAGTGACGGTAAGAATTCCATCTTCGGCTTGAGCTTTAAACGTTGTATAACCTTGATATACCATTTCCATATTCCTTCTGAGAGATTTCATTTCAGCCTATTCAGTGTGAATGCGACCTAAATTCAGGCTAGCGAGGAATGTTCGAACCAACAATTAACCATTAAACGAAACACTATTAACGAATTATTAAGAGTGTTGGCGCGTTTGATAATTTCAATTTATTCAGTGCATTGATGGTGGCGGTGCTTTATCTGGCCACCTGCGTTTATCGTGCCAATGGCGATACCAAAACAACCGGAAGCATGTTCTTGGCTGCTAGCGTGATTAACCTAATTCTCGACCCTATTCTGATCTTTGGATTGGATATGGGCATCGCAGGGGCGGCGATCGCATCGAGCATTGGCTACGCTTTCGGCGCAATCTACATGCTAATCAAGTCTCGCGGCAAAGGTTGGTTTGGCTTCAATGGCGCGTGCAGTAACCGAATCAAAGGCTACAGTTTTGAGTTATTCAAGACGGTAATGCCAACCACTGCGAATCAGATATTACCTGCGGTCAGCGCGTTCTTCTCAATGCTATTGATTGCGAGAATCGGAACCGATGAGATGGCTTTTTGGAGCTTACTCGCCCGTGTTGAAAGTTTTATGCTGGTGTTTTCTCTTGCTCTGACGATGTCTATCCCGCCTATGATTGGTCGTTACCTAGGGGCGCAGCAGCGATGCAAAATCCCTGAGCTATTGAATACAACAGCGAAGTTCTTATTGGTTTTCCACACCGTGATGGCAACATTGTTGGCGCTGTTTAGTGGCTGGATTATTCCTGTTATCTCGGAAGAACAAAGCATACGCAGCTGGTTTGAAGTGACCTTGTTATTTATACCGTTCAGCTATGGGCCGCTTGGGCTTTGCATGTTGGTTGCGTCGGTCTTTAATGCCTTGGGTGTGCCGCGTAAAGCTTTGAATGTCTCTTTCCTACGCTTGTTTGTTTTCTACATTCCCGCTTTATGGATCGGCTCGATAACCGGAGACATGGTCAATGCGGTTATTGCTGCGACAGTCGCCAATGTTTTAGCGGGCGCTTTTGCATGGTTTAAGCTTAATGCCTATATTAAAACTCACATTATTCCCCGTGCCGCTGCGGCCAATAAGCAGCGTGTACTCAGCGCAGGCTAGCCATTATTGATGAACATTGAACATCTAAAATTGTTTGTGCGACTCGCGTCTACGCACAATATAGGTCAAGCAGGACAAGAGCTTGGGTTGTCACCTCCGGTAGCCAGTATTCATATCGGAAAACTTGAAGAGAGCCTAGGTGCTATCCGCGTCGATCACGGTGAAGCGGTAAGGGATGTATGTGTCGATGGCTTGGGCATTGCCATGTGCGCGAGTTGGATAGCATACAAGCAGCTCGCGGAAGGTTCGCTGGTTGAGGTGTTGCCGGATTACCCTTTAAAGGATGAGGCGGCTATCTGGGCGGTATACCCGAGTGCTCAGTTACTTGCACCAAAGGTGCGCGTATTTATCGATTACTTTGTTCAATATTATGGTTCACCTTCTTATTGGGATTGCGACGTAAACGGGCAAACTCAATAGCGATTCAGAAGCATATATTGAGAACAAATAAGAAAGCCCCAACCAAAAGGGAGGGGCTTGTTTTTATGTTCTTTATAGAACGTTTTTCTAGCTAACTGCTGTTGTTTTTATTTAGTGTATCCGGCGTTTAATGAGCGTGTACCGCTGAATCTTGGTATAGCTCTGCATCAACTTCTTCGCCTTTTTTTGGACGCGGTACAATCTCAAAAGAGGTGTCAGCTTCTGTCAATGAAGACAGCAGTTTGTTAAGTGATGTCTTATCACCTTTCACGCCTGCTTGTCCGTCTTCTAACAGTTTTTCAAGGCTTGTTTTCTTAAGCACGATGTCAGACACGTCAGACTTATTGATGATCAGTGTTGTATCGGCGTCTTGCAGCTCGTTCACTTGAATGTTGTTCAGGTTACCGTTAGACATCTCAACGTAGTAGAACTCTTGCACATCAGGCAGCTGAATATTCAACGTAAATGGTGTTTCTTGTGCCTTTAGCGAATCCACTTTTACGGCTAAGTAATCCAACAAGTTCTCAATGGTCATGTTAGCCAATACATCCGGAGATGCAGTTTTTGGTGCGCCCGGTTGTGTGCCAATACGAAGCTCTTGAGCGCCCGTTAGGTAGATGTTTCTCCAACCTGCACCTTCTGATTGATAACCCAACTGCTCGTACGTATCTGCCAATAAGCCACGTGCAACTTTGTTCTCTGGTTCTGCTTGAATCACCTTATTCAGTGCTGTTGCAACGAAGCGATATTCACCTTCTTGGAAGTCTTGCTGCGCTTTTTCAATCACAGCGTCGCTGCCGCCCATGTATTCAACAAACTTCACTGACTCTGGCTTGATTGGTAGTGGATTTAGGTTAGCTGGGTTCATGTCGAAGTAACCAAGATACATGTTGTACACCGCGCGGGCGTTGTGAGAGTAAGTACCGTGGTAACCGTTGGTGTGCCAAGACTGTTGAATGCTGTCTGGCATGACCTTGTAAATCTCGTCCCCGATGTCTTGTAGAACCACACCGTTATTGGCTAAGCGAAGCGTTTGGTTATGAGTAAAACCGTAAGCGTCACGCTGCATTTTTAGGTAATCAGAGATCTCTTGTTCGCCCCAGATTGGCGCTGAGTGAGACGCAAACAGCACCTCAGTATCTTCACCCCAAGTGACTAACATCTCGTTGATCTTCTTAGACCATTTCAAGCCGTCACGTACTTTAGCGCCACGCAGCGTGTACAGGTTATGCATGCCTTGGTAAGTCAGCTCGCCAGTCCAAAGTGCTTTCATGCTTGGAATATACGTCACCATTTCAGAGGCCGCTTCGGTACCTGAAGCATCCATGAATTGCATTTCTAGGCCGTCAATAACCAGAGTTTCAATCTCTTCGTTATGGTTCAGCTCGTAGTCTGGCAGTACGTAAGTAATGCTACCGGTTGATAGGCCTTTCGACAGTGCAGCATCAACAATACCGTGCTCGTGTCGGTTCAGGGTTGCACCATACTGATAAGCGGTACGACGAGACATTGCATTACCCGCCAATACGTTTTCGTCGACGATCTCTTTAGTAATGTTTTTCGAACCGTACACTTTTACATCTGGGTATGCGTCTTTGATTGCTCTTGCGCCACCAAAGTGATCAGCGTGCGAGTGAGAGTAAATCATAGCAACGACGGGCAGTTCGCCGCCATCAGGCACATTGCTCTTGAAGAATTTGAGTGATTTAGCGGCCGCTTCTTTGGTAAGAAGAACGTCGTAAGCGATCCAACCGTTGTCACTACGAATGAAAGAGATAGACGCTAAATCTGCACCTCGAACTTGGTAAACTTTACCCGGAACAACTTCATATAAGCCTTCTGCTGCTTGGTTCAATACCGCTTGGCGCCACAGTGAAGGGTTTACTGAATCTGGTGCTTGGTCTGCATTCGTCACACTTGGGTCGATAAAGTTAAAGCTATTGCGAATGATGTCGCCCGTCTCTTGGTCGAAGCTAGCAATAAGACCCTTGTTGTTATTGTCGAAAGCGCGAGTGTCGGCAAAGTTAAGTGTTTTTGCGAACTCTTGGTTTGCCTTAGTCGTCATCTCGGTTGCGCTTTTGCCACCTTGGTCGCCAATTTCGCTGAAGTGTGCGTGGTCATGGTTAGCTGCAACTGCAGGGAATGCGAGCGAGATAGCTAGGAACAGTGATGCATTTTTGAACGTGCGTGAAGTCGTCATAAGAGCCTCTTCATTTCAGAATTTTGTTTCGTTGAGGCGATTATAGGAATAAGACATATAGCAAAAAATAAAGTAAGCTTTATTTAATACATCACGATTGGCTATGTATTGAGTCATGCAATGGTTGGGGAACGAAGGCGAATCCTGACCTATGATTGATTAAGACCACATTGACAGGGAGAGTAACGGTGAGCGACGTGGAAAAGTTGGATTTAAATCTATTGAGCGTGTTCTTAGAAGTGTATCGATTAAAGTCGATCACGCTTGCATCAGAATCGCTTGGTATGACTCAGCCTGGGGTTAGCGGGGCATTGAAGCGATTGCAATCTCAGCTTGATACCGACCTGTTTATTCGTGAAGGGCGTGGGATTATTCCGACTAACGCTGCGGTGCAATTGGCAGACCGAGTAGAGCCTGCTCTAGAAGGGATAAGCAGCGCAGTAAGCACTTTAAAGACATTTGATAATCAACAGCATCATGTGTTTCGTATCCTGGTGAATGAGATTGGATTAACCAAGCTTCAACCTCTCGTCGAGCAAGATGAGACGTTGGGCAATATCTCGATTGAATTCAATATGGTGCCGAACAACGAAGAAGAATTATTGCAAGGCTTGAGCATGCAACAAGCTGATTTAGCGATTGATATCCATTACCCGCAAGTTAACGGCTACATGAAGCAGCCGATGATTGAAGATGAGTTGGTGCTGATAGCTCGAAAGGGGCATCCGAGAATCAATGGCTCTGTGACGCAAGAGCAATATTACAACGAAAAGCATGTTACTTTTAGAATGCGTCGAACCCGTTTATACACGGCAGATTATTTTACCAAGTCGCCACTGAAACAGAGAAAAGTGAGTGCCGAGTGTGACTCGCTGATGACCATGTGTGTGCTGGTATCGGGCTCAGATTGTGTCGGCAGTACATCGCGTGATTTTGCCAATCAATTTTCCGAATCCTTCCAGCTTCAAGTCCTTGATCAGCCGTTTGAAATCTTACCGATGCAGCAATACATGATTTGGCATAAAAGAACCGATTTGAACCCTGCTCATCAGTGGCTGAGAAACAAGATTCAGCAATATATGGCTGATTAACGAGCCGCTCTTGCTGCTCGTTTCTGTTTGGCGCTCTCTATCATCTTAGAAGGCGTCATTCCTGTCACCAACATGGCGCCGGTGATAACCAGAATTGAACCAACAATCGTATTGATGCCAATTGCTTCATCTAAGAATAAGTTACCCCATAGAATACCAAATACCGGAATGATGAAGGTCACGGACAGGGCTGAAGGTGCGCCGAGTTCAGAGACGAGATTGAAGTAAAGTAGATACGCTAACCCAGTACATACCGCGCCTAATAAGACAACCGATGTAGTGATCGTAACGTCGGGTGTTTCTCTCATCGGAATAAAGAATACAAACGGCAAAACCAGCAATACCGCAGTCCACATGCTGCCATGAGCATTGTTGAATGCCTCAACTTTAGGGGCTTGTTTGGTATAGTTTGACGCTATTCCGTAGCTAAAGGCCGCCATCACTGCTGCAAAGATAGGAAGCATAGCCTCACGGCCAATGTTCATCGCATCCCAACCGACTAACACGCCAACTCCTGTTACCCCAATCCCAAGTCCCAATAGAACTTTCGCCTCGAGTGCTGTTTTGGTCCATATTGCACCAATGATTGCCGCCCATATTGGCGCGGTAGAGTTCAAGATGGCGAGTGTCGAGGCGTTAAGTGTCTGCGCGGCATAAGCGAAAAGCAAAAAAGGAAGTGTGGTGTTAAACAGGCCGAGAATGAAGAAGTGTTTTGCGTGATCATGAAAAGAGAGCTTCTTTTTTAAATAGAAAGAAACTAAAAGCAGAGTAAGTGCTGCAAACAGAACTCGCGCTTCAATTAAGACTGCGGGCCCTAATGGATTGGCGGCCATTCTCATGAAAAGAAACGAGCCTCCCCATATAGCCGCAAGTAGTATCAGTTTTAAAAAGCTCACAGTTTGAATCTCAGATTGTGTAAAACCTGACTATGGAGGAAAGATAACTATTACACAAACATAGATGCCAATACTGTGCAGTTATGGACATAAAATCGAGCCCGTTAATCAGGAACAATTTCGATGAATTTCGTTCTGTTTATTGTTCCTTATTTGATGAGTAATCTAGCGTTAGACATCAAACTTAGGCAAACAAAATGAAGATTGAACACATCGCAATTTGGACCAAACAACTCGAAGTACTGAAGCGATTTTATGAAGATTATTTCGGCGCGACATTGAACTCAAAATATCACAACCCAACTAAAGGGTTTTCTTCATACTTCCTCTCGTTTGATACGGGAAGTCGTTTAGAGATTATGGAAATGGACTCTGTCCCTGAATCGAAAGACGACATCTATGACCAGTTCACAGGCTTCATTCACATGGCGATATCATTAGGTTCGGAACAGGCGGTCGATCAACTGACTCAACACTTGGTCGAAGACGGCTATGAGCGCTTAGATGGCCCAAGAAGAACAGGCGATGGCTATTATGAGAGCTGTGTACTCGATCCGGATGGTAATCGTTTGGAACTTACCGTTTAATGTAGAGACTTAATTGAGTTACTCATCTACTAACGGAACTGAGGTATGACAATGATGAAGCTTGCTGTGACTTTCCTTTTTAGTCTTGGGCTTATGGGATGTGCTACCTCAGAACCGGTGTATGAGCAGGAGGCGGACTCAAAGCCTGAACCATCACAACCCATAGGTTACCTCGGTTTTAAAGCTCACCAAGAGTGGGCGATTCAATTCAATGATTGCACGGTCTACGATTTAATCGGTGCACAACCTTACCAGTGGTTTGATCGCACTTCAGCCTCTGTGAGCTGTTATACGTTTAAGCCAAACGATGCCATCGAGCCTTTATCTGTCTATGCCGACGCAAACTTCGACAGCAATAAGCTAGCCCCGATTAACCTATTTCAAGAGCTGCAGGTATCAGAGTCTGGCTGGGGCAAGTTTTCTGCCGTCTATGAGACCAACGGTACCAATTGGCTGAAAGTCAAAGAGGGTTGGATTCACCTCACTTTAGCCGATCAGACACTCGTCCAGTTCTACCCGGGAACTCAAGACCTATCCGGCAAATCTCAGCATGATCAGTATTTTGAGCAGCATTGATCGTAATGCTGACTGTTGATTAGTCTGTAGTTCGATCAAAAAAGATCTTTTAACTATTGCTGAAACCGGTTTCAACCTGTATCTTTTCTTTTATTGAAATCGGTTTCAGAGTTGCAATGAGCTCTCTAATCCTGATCTTTTTCACGAATAACTTGTAGCGAGTAATGGTATGAACAACGAATTTCCGAACGATTTTTTATGGGGCGGTGCAGTAGCAGCGCATCAACTAGAAGGCGGCTGGGATGCGAATGGTAAAGGTGTCAGTGTTGTTGATGTATTAACAGCGGGCGCTCATGGTGTACAACGTCGAATCACCGATGGCGTGATTGATGGCGAAAACTATCCTAACCAAGTCGCAGTGGATTTCTACCATCGCTACAAAGAAGACATTAAGTTATTCGCTGAGATGGGCTTTAAGTGTTTCCGTACCAGTATCGCGTGGACGCGTATCTTCCCAAATGGCGATGAAGCTGAACCGTGTGAAGCGGGTTTAGCGTTTTACGATGATCTGTTTGACGAGCTGTTGAAATACGACATTCAGCCTGTGGTAACACTGAGCCACTTTGAAATGCCTTACCATCTAGCTAAGGAATATGGCGGCTGGATGAACCGCAAAGTGATCGACTTCTTCGTTAAGTATTCAACTGCAGTGATGGAACGATACCAACACAAAGTGAAATACTGGATGACGTTTAACGAGATCAACAACCAGATGAACACCTCGGCAGATATTTTCGGTTGGTTATGCTCAGGCGTGAAGTTTCCACAATGCGAAAAGCCGCAAGAGGCGATGTATCAAGCGGTTCACCATCAGTTTGTTGCAAGTGCTTTGGTGGTTAAGAAAGGTCACGAGATCAATCCAGATCTTCAAATCGGCGCAATGTGTGCGATGGTGCCTTTCTATCCTCGTTCTTCTAAACCGGAAGACATTATGGTGGCACAACAAGCGATGCGTGACCGTTACTTCTTCTCAGATGTGATGGTTCGCGGTCATTACCCAAATTACGCTACGCGTGACTGGGCAATCAAAGGCTTCAACATTGAGATGCAGCCTGAAGATGAGCAGATCCTAAAAGAAGGTAAGGCTGATTACTTAGGCTTTAGCTACTACATGTCGAATACCTTGGATTCTTCTTCTCACCAATCTACAGAAGAAGCGATGGACGGCGGTCATGAAAATTCGGTCGATAATCCGTTCATCCAGTCTAGCGATTGGGGCTGGCCAATTGATCCGACGGGTTTGCGTTTCTGTTTATCGTCTCTGTATGAACGTTATGAAGTGCCATTGTTCATCGTTGAGAACGGTTTTGGCGCGGTTGATACCATTGAAGAAGATGGCAGCATTAATGACGATTACCGCATTGCTTACCTTGGCGACCACATCAAAGAGATGAAAAAAGCCGTTTCGATTGATGGTGTTGATTTGATGGGCTATACCCCTTGGGGCTGTATCGATTTAGTTTCGTTCACCACGGGCGAGATGAAAAAACGCTACGGATTCATTTACGTAGATAAGCACAACGATCAATCTGGCTCACTAGAACGCAAGCGCAAGAAGTCTTTCGAGTGGTATAAAGGTGTGATTGCATCTAACGGTGCCACTATTTAGAATGCATTCCCCAGCGCAGTTATGTGAACTGTGAGCTGTCATTTTGCAATGAATTAGTCGGCCTATGTCGGCTAATTTTTTATAAAGGAAAAGAAGCGAATGGTAACCATGCTTGATGTCGCAAACCGCGCAGGCGTATCTAAATCGACCGTTTCTCGTGTCTTAAATGGCAAGAACATCGTGCGCCCAGATGTGGTGAAAAAGGTATTTGATGCGATTCAAGAAACAGGTTATCGACCGAACTTGTTGGCTCAGCAATTGGCGACCAAGAAGACCAACTTCATCGGCTTTGTTATCACCAATGAGTTGTTCAATGGCCCTTACTTCTCTTCCTTGATGTATCACGCGGCTTCTTATAGCGAAAAGTCGAATCACCAACTGGTGATCACCGATGGCAAACACAGCGCTGAAGACGAAATAAAGGCGATCAACTTCCTGCTGGATATGAAGTGCGCGGGCATCATCCTCTATCCGCAATGCTTAACCGAATGTGAGATTGCAAAGATCATCGACAGCACCGACACTCCGATTCTGGTACTCAACCGTGAAATGCCGTCGAAGCCCAATCACGCGATCACCACCGATCATTATCAGAGTGCTTGTTTGATGGTTGAACACATCATCGAGCAAGGCCATACAGACATTGCAGTGATTCGTGGTAAAGCCGGTTCTTCGACCGATGAGCTGCGTTACCAAGCCTATCAAGATGTGTTAACTAAACATGGTGTTGCATTGGATGAGTCCAACGTTGTTCAAGGTGATTGGACGATGGAGAGCGGTTATCACGCGGCTCAAGCTTTGGCAAAAAGCAGAACCACATTCACTGCTATCTTGTCTGAAAACGATGATATGGCGATTGGTGCGATTAAGGCGTTAACCGAACTTGGGTACTCATTGCCTCAAGATGTTTCGATCGTCGGCTTTGATAACAGCAAAGTGGGGGCGTTTTTAACGCCAAGCTTAACGTCTGTGAGTGTGCCATTAGAGCAAATGACGCAAAAGGCGATCCTGCAAATTGTCGGTGAAACAGAGCAAGCGACCACCATCAATACCACTGGTAGTTTGGTGTTACGTGATTCGATAGCGAAGCTAAATTAGCACTGTTCGAATTTCATATTTTACCTACAAAAAGTGACGAGCTGCGCATCTCTTAAACCAAGCTCAAACACTCCTTATTCACTGTTATTTAGATGTGCGATATTGCGTTTTTGGTCGATGAATTGACCACCATTAGTTAAGTAATGTGAAGCTAGATAAGTAATATGAAAATAGCTAATTGATGTGAGAACAGGTAAGTAACGTGAAAACAGAAAAACAAAAAATGCTAGCAGGTGAACCTTATCAGGCTTGGGATAAAGAGCTTTATGCAGCTCGTATCGAATGTCGTAAGGTGCTTCAAAAACTCAATAACAGTATTCCTGACACACCCGAATGGGAAGCAGCAACGCAAGAGCTGATTCCGGGCTGTGAAAATGCGCATTTAGAACCTCCATTTCGTTGTGACTACGGCTCGAACATCAAGCTAGGCAAGAACTTCTACGCTAACTTTAACTGCGTGATTTTGGATGTGGCTGAAGTGACTATTGGCGACAATGTGCTGCTTGGTCCGAACGTTCAAATCCTGACTGCAGGTCACCCACTCGATGTGAAAGGCCGTGTAGAAGAAGGCGTTGAGTTTGGCACACCGATTAATGTTGGCAACAATGTTTGGCTTGGCGGTGGTGTAATTATCTGCCCCGGTGTCACCATTGGCGAAAACAGCGTGATTGGCGCGGGCAGTGTCGTAACCAAAGACATCCCAGCCAATGTGGTTGCAGTCGGTAACCCATGTAAAGTGCTGAAATCGATCGATAACGGACAATAATCAGATTTAAATGACGAAGCCCGAACCTAGGTTCGGGCTTTGTTTTTTCTATCCTTGCTAGATGCTAGATGCTAGATGCTAGATGGAACAGCTTGTTGTGCTTGCTTCTTATCTAACGCACCACTGAATCGAGTCAGAACAAGAGCGATCAAAACGATCACAGCACCTACCCAAGGGGTGTTCATTAATCCAGATTTCGCGACAATCAAACCACCGCCCCATGAGCCTAATGCAATACCGACGTTGAAGGCTGCAATGTTCAATCCAGAAGCGACATCGACGGCGTCTGGTGTGTATTTCTCAGCCAGTTTCACAACATACACTTGTAGTCCTGGAACGTTACCGAATGCGAATGCA
This sequence comes from Vibrio sp. 1S139, assembly GCF_041439475.1. Lineage (NCBI taxonomy): Bacteria > Pseudomonadati > Pseudomonadota > Gammaproteobacteria > Vibrionales > Vibrionaceae > Vibrio > Vibrio sp. 1S139. The sequence continues at coordinate 54,080 of NZ_JBGOOD010000018.1, read as the reverse complement.
CCCCAAACCAAAATGGTAGCAACAGCTGCGTAAGGGTTTACTGCGGTAAAGTTGAATACCACCAGTACTGCGGCTAAACCAGAGAAGATAACGGTCAGTGCTTTAATTGGGCCCATCTTGTCGGCCATTTTTCCGCCCCAGATGTTACCGACCGCCACTGACACACCGTAAACCAACATGATTAAGCTGATTGAGCTCGAATCAAATCCTGATACATTTTCCAGTATTGGAGCAAGGAACGTAAACGCTGTGAATGTGCCGCCATAACCTAGTGCTGTGATAGCGTAAACCAACAGTAAGCGTGGTTGAGTTAGAACCTTTAGTTGTGCCGAAATCTTCGCCGCAGGTGGTTGCTTAAGGTTGCTTGGAACCAAGATAGCACTACCGATAAGAGCAATAAGGCCAAGCAGAGCAACGATCAAGAAGGTCGCTTGCCATCCAAAGGTTTGGCCGATATAAGTGCCCAGTGGTACTCCAGTTACCAATGCAACCGTTAAACCCGTAAACATGATCGCAATGGCACTGGCTGCTTTATCTTTTGAAACCAAACCTGTCGCGATGGTCGATCCGATCGAGAAGAACACACCATGGGCAAGGCCAGTCAAAATTCGTGCGGCGATCAGCGTGTTATAGCCTGGAGCTTGCCACGCCAATAAGTTACCAATGACAAACAATGCCATCACGGTTAGCAATACCGCTTTACGATTCCACTTTCCGGTTAATGCCGTTAATACTGGTGCGCCAATAGCAACGCCAAGCGCGTATAAACTGACTAATAGGCCTGCCGATGGCAGAGATACATTCAAGTCGCTCGCCATGGTAGGAATCAAGCCTACGATGACAAATTCTGTGGTTCCGATGGCAAAGGCGCTGAGCGTCAATGCAAGTAATGCTAATGGCATAATCATCTCTCTTACTGTTCTTTGTTAAATACCGAGCGCAATAAAATGGGGCAGCTTGTGACTGCAATAGGAGCGCTTCGTTTGATGGCGAGGATTATCTAGCAATATATATTTGTGATAAATGACGCTATTAACAAATAACCTTTGTGTTATTTGCAATAATTGGAGAGTTAACCGATCATTGGATTAAGCTGATGAGATCGAAAAGACACAGATGATTTGAGCTGTGATGAGCACAAGCGAGATGACATTAAACAAAATGAAGATAGCGAAGGAGCCTTATGTTAACCCGTTCAGATGATTTAGAAATGGTACTCACCGTTGTCGATGCTGGTGGTTTTTCTGCGGCGGCAGAGGCGCTGGATGTGCAGGTCGCCAAGGTATCTCGTTCGGTGAGTAAGGTTGAGTCGCAACTCGGTGTCTCAATATTCAACCGAACAACGAGACGCGTGGAATTGACGGAGGAAGGGCGGCAGTTTGTCGATTCAGTCAGGGTGGGATTACAGATGATTCAGAGCGCGGAAGAAGAAATCGTGTCGCGCGGAGAGTTGCCAAAAGGTCGTTTAAGAGTCGATGCCGCCAGTCCATTCGTATTCCATCAGCTAGTGCCGTTGGTGCAGTCATTCAAAGAGGCTTACCCAGACATTGAGTTGGAACTCACTTCCAACGAAGGCTTCGTTGATCTTCTCGAAAAGAGAACTGATGTTGCGATTCGAATCGGTAAGCTGTCCGATTCAACACTGCACGCTCGTCCGTTAGGTAAAAGCTTACTCCATATTGTGGCGTCACCTGATTATCTCGCTAAGCGTGGGCTACCCACCAAACCTGAAGATTTGAGTTCGCATCAAATTGTGGGATTTGCGGGTAACAAAGTGCTTAACCATTGGCCTTTACCAAACCAAAGTGATGTCGCGCCTACTGTGACAGCCAGTAATGGTGAAACCGTGCGCCAATTAGTCTTAGCTGGAAATGGGATAGCTTGTCTGTCGGGGTTTATGGTGCAGGAAGATATGGCAGCGGGTCGCCTAATCCCTATTCTGGAACAAGACAAACTTGCCAACACAGACCGAGAGCGAGTGAATGCGGTTTACTACAAGTCGTCCTCTGTCTCTAAACGTATCTCGGCGTTTATTGACTTTATTCTGCCCCGTTTGAGCTTGTAGGGAAGGCTTGTGTAGGGACGATAAACGTTATGTAGCGTGAACAATGTTTTCGGTGTTGATCCTTACATGCCCCTTAGATGAACAACAGCTTTAGCGCTTACGTAAGTAATGCGTTTGCACAATCTCATATAAGTAAGTCGACACGCCTGTTAGTGTGAAATCAAGCGGTGAAACTAGATCTCCAAACAATGGTGAAGCATCACCCAGACCGAATAGAGCTCACCATTGACATGGTCGAAAAGCCGCTGAGTTTATACTGTTTGGCACTCACCCAACTTAAGTGATTTGTGGGCCAATTTACCGACCTTTAAATTTATACTGGATAATTACCTATAAATTTCAGGCTTTAGCAGTAATAATCAATGAATAGATCGGAATAGCTTGTTCATTGAAAAGCTGTACGGAAAGTTTCTAAAGACGCCATCGTGAAAAGGAAGTCAGATACATGCCTGTGCTCCAACGCATCAGTTTAACGTTAATCTTAATCGCCGTTTTAGGTGGGTGTTCTTCACTTCCTGAAGGCATCGATCATCCAACAGAACCGCCAACCTCTCCTGCACCTAGTTCTTTATCGGTTCTAACCAATGAATTTCAGCCAGAAGCTTTAGAGCAAGGCACCACTGCGGTTCGTCTGCAAGAGTCTGGTTGGGATGCCTTGGCACAGCGATTAGCACTAGTCGAAAGTGCTGAGCACACCATCGACATTCAATACTACATCTGGAACTCTGATGAATCGGGCAGCTACCTAGCCAGCCGTTTGTTAGCCGCGGCTGAGCGCGGAGTGAAGGTTCGCGTAATGCTGGATGATATCAACCTCAACGAACGTGAAGGTTTGCTGTCGGCACTGGATGCGCACCCGAACGTCGAGATTCGTATCTTCAATCCAACACCAACACGCCGTGGCTTCAGTAAATGGCTGAGCTTTGTCGGTGACTTTTCTCGCTTAAATCGCCGTATGCACAATAAGTCGTTTACCGTAGATGGTACTTTGTCTGTGGTTGGCGGGCGTAATATTGGTGATGAATACTTTGACCTTTCTGATGAAATCAATTTCCGAGACCGCGATGTATTAGTCATGGGCTCGGTAGTTAACACCATCCAAACCAGTTTTGTTGAATACTGGAACAGTCGTTGGTCTTACCCTGTCGATATGCTGGGGGATGACGAACAACCTGATCTCTCAAAGATAGATAATATTGTCGTTCCGCACTATCAAAATTACCCTGAATTACCATTAGACCGTGAGGCTGCTGATAGTTTGCTGAAAGAGGTGATTGGTGAGATGACATGGGTGAATGCTCGTTTTGTTTACGATCAACCCGTCCCTGATGATTCAGACAATACCGATGAACCGAAAGCGACCGCGATTCTTCTAGGGAAATTAGCGAGCGAATCGAAACAAGAGATCTTGCTGGAATCCGCTTACCTTGTATTCGATGATGGTCAGCTTGAAGAGTGGCAGGTATTGAACAACAAGGGCGTTGAGATAAAAGCGCTAACTAACTCTATGGCGTCTAATGATCTGGTGACTAATCATTCTGCTTATGCAGGCAGACGTTACGACATGTTGGAGCATGGCATCGATCTGTTTGAGCTAAAACCAGAATCTAAGCTGTGTGAAGCATCGACTCAAGACGTGTCTAAATGTGCGCCTGAGACGGCCTATGGTTTGCACGCTAAATCAGTTGTATTCGACCGCAGCATCGCAAGCATTGGCTCATTTAACTTCAACTTGCGTTCTACCTACCTCAATACGGAATCGGTTTTGATCATCGAGAACAAAGAGATTGCTGAAATGTTAGCTGACACCATTGAGCAAGCGATGAGTGAAGATAATAGCTGGCGCTTGGAACTGGAAGACGGCGATGTGTATTGGTATTCAGGTGATCAACGTTGGGACAGCGAACCTGACACTGGTCAATGGGAACGAATGCAGTCTGGCTTCCTACAATTGTTACCGATTGAGAAATATCTGTAAGCTAGCCGCCTCCGGATAAATAAAAATGTCAGCGTATATTACGCTGACATTTTTGTTTGTACTGCTGTTTGCTGCTAGCTCTAATCGCTTAACGGCTTAACGGCTTAACGGCTTAACGGCTTAACGGCTTAACGCTTGGTCAGCTGCTTGCTGTTTAAGTAAGGCAGGATATGCGGGCGAGATTCGCCAGACAGCTTTTGAGTGATCTGCTGTGACCAACTGCTCTGCTTTTGGTTGCTTGAACGGCTTGCGTAGTAGCTTTGCATTGAATCATCGTAGCTGGCAATTTCATCTAGGCTCAGCGGTTGGTATTGGTTTTCGTGCATTACTACGTGAGCAGGGAGGCGAGGTTTCACCTCTGGTTGTTGTGCCGGGTGACCTAAGCACATCCCGAACAACACGGCGGTGTGCTGTGGCAGTTCTAACAGTTCATCGACTTGTTGTGCGCTGTTACGCAACCCGCCAATGTAAACGCCACCCAAACCTAGAGACTCAGCAGCCAGCATGCAGTTTTGCGCCATGATGCCAGAATCGACCGCGCCAATCAGGGTCAGTTCAGTAAAGTCGGTTTTCACTTCAGGGTTAATTTGAGCGTGGCGTTGATAGTCGATACAGAACACCAAAAACTCAGCCGCGTTCTCCACGTAAGCTTGATTGCCTGCGTATTCAGCTAGCAACTTGCGCTTCTCTGTGTCTGTCACTCTCACGATAGAAACAGCCTGCAGTAAGCTCGATGATGAAGCCGCGAGACCAGCCTGAATAATCACATCAAGTTGTGCTTTTTCAATCGGTTGATTTGTATATTGACGAATGGAGCGGTGCCCCAGAATAGTTTCAATCGTGCTGTTCATAACTCTCAGACAGTCCTTGTGATGATGGCGTAGAGAATCACAATAACGACAATTACCATGAGCGTAAAGGGTGTTCGAGCCTTTCTGGTTGACATATTTCAGCAGCGTCAGCCCAGTTTTTGAGATTCTATTTATAATCGATTAATGCCAGCTGCTATGCCGCTGGCATTTTATTATTGAGCGAAACTTGCTTCGAAATAGGCACTAAATGATAAAAACTGTCGGATAAAATAGGGCATACTGGACTCAATATATAAACCCAAGAAAGTAACCACGCGCATGAATCCGATCTGCCTCAACGACCCTTTTTCTCTTCCTAATGGCCAAGTGATCAAAAATCGCCTGTTCAAATCGGCAATGAGTGAACAGCTAGGTGATAAACATCATAACCCTAAGCAAGGTTTAGTCACGCTTTACCAGCGTTGGGCTCAAGGAGGAATTGGCCTATCCATGACGGGCAACGTGATGGTCGATAGAGGTGCGCTTGGTGAACCTAAAAACGTTGTGTTGGATGAGCAAAGTGACTTAAGCGTATTTCGTGAGTGGGCGAAGGCTGGAACACAAAATGGTTCGCAGATATGGATGCAATTGAACCACCCAGGTAAACAAATCCCTAAATTCTTATGTGATAGCCCGGTTGCGCCTTCGGCTATCTCTTTAGAGCGTGGATTAGAGAAAGGCTTCAATACACCACGAGCTCTGGCTGAAAAAGAAATAATCGCAATCATTGATAAATTTTCGCTGAGTGCAAAGCTTGCAAAACAAGCAGGCTTTACTGGCGTGCAGATTCACGGTGCTCATGGTTATCTCGTGAGTCAGTTTTTGTCTTCGAGACACAATCAACGCCAAGACAAATGGGGTGGCTCACTCGAAAACAGACTTCGTTTCGTGCTTGAGGCTTATCGCGCGATTCGAAAAGAGGTCGGTGAAGATTTCCCTGTCGGAATTAAGCTCAACAGCGCTGACTTTATGAAAGGTGGCTTCACTGAAGAAGAGTCGATGCAGGTTGTTCAAACACTGAGTGATAACGGTATCGACCTGATTGAGATCTCCGGCGGCACCTATGAAAGTCCATCAATGATGGGTTCAAAGAGCAAAGCTGAACCAATCAAGGCCAGCACGGTAAAACGTGAAGCGTATTTTATGGATTACATGGTGAAGGCGAGAAAACTCGTCAGCACACCGCTGGTGGTCACGGGTGGTTTTCGAACCGCGCAAGCAATGAATGAAGCATTAAACACCTCGGCGACCGATTTTATTGGTATTGCACGCACAATGGCGGTTGATCCTGATTTCCCTAACAAGTTAATTGAAGACCCTAGCCACGGCATGCCACTAACGGTGCCAACCACAGGAAAGCCCGCATTAGACAAGATGGCGATGGTCGGGCTGGTTTGGTATGAACATCAAATGTGGCGCATTGCCTCTGGCAAGAATGCTGACCCTAAACTTAGCGCATTAAGCGTGGTGGTAAAAACAATTCTCAGCGCTGGCTGGCACGCTTTCAAAAAGCGCAGAGTGTAAGCAGTCATGGATTGATAAAGCAGAACTTTGAGGAATTGAAGTTCTGCTTTTTTGTTTGTCTCCTTTTAAGTTCTCGATAAATACATCGCAGAGCACCCTCAGCCAGCTTAGCTGTGGCACTAATCTAATACCAACATGAGCATTGGTTATAGTGTTCATAAGTGGCAAATCAGAGTAGACCAACTAGGATGAATTGAATTAAACCCTACAATTAATTCAACAACATGGTAGTTGCTATGAAGAAAATAACCCTCTTATCTGTCGCGATCTTATCCAGTCTCTCTTTCTCATCTTTTGCTAAAGATTGTGATCCCAACTTGCTGCCTTCTTGGAAGGACAGCGAGAGCAAATCCGCTATCGTCGACTTTGTTGGGCAAGCCACTAAAGCTGAGTCTGATACGTTCGTGGCAATTGAAGATCGCATTGCCGTGTTCGATAACGACGGTACGCTTTGGTCGGAAAAGCCTTATTACTTCCAATTAGCCTTTGCACTAGATCGTGTAAAAGAGATGGCGCCTGATCACCCTGAATGGAAAACCGAAGCACCGTTTAAGTTTGTACTCGAAGATGATATTGAGAGCGTTCTGGGCAGCGGTGAAGAAGGGCTATTGAAAATCATCATGGCGACACATTCTGGTATGACTGTTGAGCAATACCAGCAAGACGTTGAGCAATGGCTGACGGTAGCAAAAGATAAACGTTTCAACAAAGCCTACACAGACCTTACTTATCAGCCAATGAAAGAGATGCTGACTTACCTGCAAGAGCATGACTTTAAGACTTATATTGTGTCGGGCGGAGGCGTTGATTTCATGAGAGCGTGGGCTCCACAAGCTTATAATATTCCTACAGAGCAAATCATCGGTAGTGCGCTTAAATACAACTACAGCTACAACGATGGCAAACCAACGGTGACCAAAGATTCGTTGATTTTGACCATTGATGACAAAGCCGGAAAGGTCACTAACATTCAGCATATTATCGGCAAGAAACCTATTCTAGCGGTCGGCAACTCAGACGGTGACCAAGCGATGATGCAATGGGCAACGAGCCAACCCAATTCAATGGCGATGATTGTTCATCACACTGATGCTGAGCGCGAGTGGCAGTACGATCGTGAGTCTCACGTTGGCAAGCTTGATAAAGCGCTAGATGAGGCGAATTCCAGAGAGGATTGGACACTGATCGACATGAAATCAGATTGGTGTGAGGTGTACTAACGCCAAGTATACCCTTGGTCAAAACTTCAAAGGCTCGGATTTTAAATTCGAGCCTTTTTTGTAAGCGGAGGTTTTTGGAATGAATGGTTTGAAAGGAATAAGGTGTTATGGGTTCGCTTTAAGCAAGAACGTACTATAAATTTTCAATGCATGACGGTTTAATCGAGTTAGTCGGAAATTAAAGGAATAGCAAAATGAAAACGATCGGTTTGCTCGGCGGTATGAGTTGGGAGTCGACAGTGAGCTACTACAAATCCATCAACGAGGGCGTTAAAGCCACACTCGGCGGGCTCAATTCTGCAAAGGTTTGTATGTACAGCGTGAACTTCGATGAGATAGAAAAGCTTCAACATCAAGGTCGCTGGGCTGAGACGGCGGATATCTTATCGGACGCGGCTTTATCGGTAGAGAAAGCCGGAGCGGACTTCATCCTGATCTGTACCAATACCATGCATAAGGTCGTTCCTGAGATCGAAGAGAAGATCACGATTCCTATCTTGCACATCGCTGATACCACAGCGCAGAAACTGCTGGAACAAGGAGTGAAGAAAGTCGGATTACTCGGCACGGCTTTCACGATGGAACAAGATTTCTATAAAGGCCGCCTGACTAACAAATTCGGTATCGATGTGGTGATTCCTGATGAGAGTGACCGAGAGAAAGTCCACAACATCATTTATCAAGAGCTGTGTCGAGGCCAAGTAAAAGAAGAATCTCGAGATGTATACCGTCAAATCATTGAGAAGCTAGGCCAACAAGGTGCAGAAGCCGTTATTCTGGGCTGTACTGAAATCGCCCTCCTGATTCAGCAGCAACACACTGATGTTCCCTTGTTTGATACCACAGCCATTCATGCAGAAGCGGCTGTACGTTTGGCGACGAGTGACTAACTTCTAGTTCTTATTCTTAGTTCCATAGCTGTCCTATTTTCGCTCTTGTACGATTTTCATTCGTTGAAGTGAAAGTTTTTTGTACAAAAGCAGGTCGTTAGTTAAAGAAGCGATGCTTTGTTCATTAACCAAGGCCTTATCGGTAGGTAAGGTTTTAGTTAATGACTGAGGTATCCGCGCTTTTAAGCACTATGCTTTAGTCATGACCGAAAGAGGATTTATTATGAAATGGCTTATCTTATCTGTAACGCTGTTATTCGTGGCAGGATGCCAATCGACGGGGTCTCAAGAAGCACAAGTCGGTGACGACATGAATCGAGTTCATACCCAAGGGTGCAGCAGCTAATCTTCTTTTGTGGAAACACATTTTCAGCTGCTCCGGTAGAGAGTTACCCCTACAAAGCCTTGTGTTGTCACAAGGCTTTTATTTTATACAAAATCTAAAAAATGATTCGACTATATCGCGAATTATCAATGAATACTGGTGTTGATAAACTCTGTTTTATTAAAGCACGCTCTCGTGCTTATAGACCGGAGAAACCAATATGAATTACGAGGGAAAAGTATATCGTCCATGGACAGAGGCGAAGAGCATTCTGATTCAAACCACTTTAGGTTGCAGTATCAACACGTGCACGTTCTGTAATATGTTCAGCGATAAACGATTCAAGGTTTGTGATATTGAGGATGTGTTTAAAGATATCGAAGAAGCTCGCCTGATTTATCCTTATGTTGAATCAATTTTCCTTATCGATGGCAACGTGATGGCCGCCCGCACGGATTATCTCCTTAAGATTTTGGATAAGCTTCGTCATACCTTTCCAGAAAGCAGAAAAGTATCGCTCTATAGTGGTTTGAACGATTTCCGTCGTAAAAGCTTGAGCGAACTTAAAGAGCTTAAAAGTGCCGGTCTCACTATGGCTTATGCGGGGTTGGAGTCAGGCGATGCGGTTGTACTCGACAACATCAAAAAGCGCATGACACCAGAACAAGCGATCGAAGGCATGGAATTAGCCAAAGAAGCCGGCATTGAAACCTTACTTTCGTTTATCTTCGGCCTTGGCGGTCGTGATCGATCACGTGAACATATTGTCGAGACCACAAGATTACTGAATATCATGAAGCTTGAGCAGATAGCGCCAATGGCGTTAGCGATTCAGCCAGGAACCGTGATGGAACAAGAAGTAAAAGATGGCAAGTTCGTTATGCCGACGCAACTTCAGATCTTAGAAGAAGAAAAGTATCTGCTTGAGAATCTAAACATCGACACTTTCTATTGGGGCGACCATGGTAATAACATCGTGACTCAGAAAGGTTTCCTGCTTGATTCAAGAGAGCAATTTTTGGCTAAGGTGAACCATGCGATAGCATCAAACCCAATGGCTAAAGACAGTGTTATTCAGACGTTTGCTTGGTAGCGTTTAGTTAAAAACGATACTTGCAGGCTAAGTAAAAATCGAAAGAAGTATTGTTTTCGAGGCGGGATAATCGCCATAAACCTACTTCCGTTACTGAGACAATTCAAAATCAGCAAAGCCATTTTCTTGGTGGATGTTGTAAATTTGTGAATCTGAATTGTCTATATTCTATGCTGTGTACTGGATCTCATTTGTTATTTGACTCCCTTGCTAAGGTTAATAATGAATGCGTAATACCAATCACTTTACTCAACTTAAGAGGTTTCTATGCTAGGTGAAAATCATTCTCTTGTTCACGAATTTCCTGAAATGAAAGATAAAATTGCTGAGCTTGTTAAAACTGACGATGGCTTTGCAGCAGACATGAAGACGTACGACAACCTTGATAAAGAGATTCGTAAGCTTGAGCTGAAAGATTCACCCATTGATGACGGCTCGATGCACCAACTGAAACATGATCGTTCTGTACTGAAAGATGCACTGCATGCACGTTTAACTGGCTAGTGAGCTAGTAATTTTGCTGATTAGCTAAATGGCGAATTGCAGACTTAGACAAAAAAACTCCTTCGGGAGTTTTTTTCGTTTTGGCACAATAACATCTTCACAATTCAACTGAGTTAATACGTTGTATTGTTATGTGAATGACGCATAATGAGGGTTACTGGTACACGATTTTTAAGATTTTATTGGTAATCTCATGAATATTGAACACCTCAAATTGTTTGTTCGTTTAGCTTCCACACATAACATCAGCATGGCTGGGCAAGAGCTTGGTTTGTCTCCTGCTGTTGCAAGCTCGCACATCAGTAAACTGGAAGACAATTTAGGCGTTCGCTTGGTCCACCGAACCACTCGTAAGGTCTCTTTAACCGAAGAGGGGGAAGCATTCTTACCTCATGCTGAAGAAGTGTTATCGAGCGTGGATGCTGCCAAATCGGCGGTCGGTGTGGGTTGTGATTCTCCAACCGGAACGTTGCGAGTTACCGCATCTGCGTCTTTTGGACGTTTGCATCTTGTTCCTGCCTTACCTGGATTCTTAGAGCGCTACTCTGGGTTAAAAGTCGATCTCAGGCTATCAGATTCGATGGTGGATGTTGTTGAGGGTGGCTTTGATATCGCGATTCGTATCTCGGAGCTGAAAGACTCGACTCTGATTGCCCGAAAACTTGCGACAGACAAGCGTATTGTGTGTGCATCGCCTGATTACTTAATCAAATATGGTAAGCCAGCCACACCTCGAGATCTTAACGATCATCAATGTATTAGCTTAATTGGTTTAGAAAACTGGACCTTCAATGCTGAAAGCGGGCCTAAGACGATTAAGGCATCTGGGTCGTTCAGGGCAGATAACGGGGAAGCACTGCGTGACGCTGCAGTCGGTGGGCTTGGTATTACAGTGACGTCGAATTGGTGTGCATATGAGCAACTGAAAAGTGGTCAGCTGATTCAAGTGTTGGAAGATTACCCACTCACCTCAGAACCTGCGATCTGGGCGGTGTATCCAAGTACTAGGCTGCTTGCTCCCAAAGTAAGAGCGTTTATTGATTACTTCTCGGACTACTACGGTAACCCGCCGTATTGGGAGAAAACATAGAGACAAACGTTATTAAAGCGCTGACATGGTGAGCGTTTTTAAATGTGTTGTTTCGTTGAGATAAAGAATAGCAACCTTTTGTGAAGTTGATAATCAACCGGATTAATAAAACACTATTTAGTTTTTGTTGAAAATAGAGGTGTGAATAAAGTCTCAGGCTGAGCGGAATAGCAGACAATAAAAAAGCTTAGCGTGGGGAGCGCTAAGCTTTGTCATTATTTATATTCAGGAGCGGATGGTTTTGCTAGAAGAACTAACCGACTTGAGAAAAGTTCACCACAGTGCTTTCAAGATTCTCTTTTAAGTAGCTAGAAACTGCATGCTGCTCTGTTTCACTTAAGTACAGGCCAAGCTTGGTTCTGCGCCATAAGATGTCTTCGTCTGTCATTGCCATCTCTTGGTTGATCAAGTAATCAATCTCAGCTTGGTAAACACCGTGTGCTTCGCTTGAGAACTGGATGCCAAGGTCCGCCTCACATGTAGCGCCTTCAAGCAGGTCCCATGTGTAAGTACCAAATTGAGTCACATAACGTAGTAACAGTGCTTCTGATATCCAAGGGTACTTGGTGTGGATCATCTTAGCGAGCTGTTCTCTGCTGCAGCTGAAGTTACCACCCGGTAGTGTGTCGTTAGCTGTCCAAGGTGCGCCCATGTGTTTCAGGTAAGGTTCTAGCTTGTTCAGTGCCGCTTCGCCGAGTTTACGATAAGTGGTCAACTTGCCACCGAAGATCGAAAGCAGTGGTGCTTGATCTAGCTCTGCGTCCAATTCCAATGTGTAGTCACGAGTGATCGCTTGTGGTGAGTCAGATTCATCGTCACAAAGCGGTCTTACGCCACTGTATGTCCAGACCACATCGTCACGCTCTAGTTGCTTAACAAAATGCTGGTTAACGATATCAATTAAGTAATCAACTTCCACATCATCGATAGCCACTTCGCGAGGATCGCCTTTGTATTCAAGGTCGGTGGTGCCGATGATCGAGAACTTATCTAGGTAAGGGATCATGAACACAATACGATTGTCTTTGTTTTGCAGAATGTACGCTTGTGGTTCGTCGTGAATGCGTGGCACAACAATGTGCGAGCCTTTGATCAGACGAATATTACGAGGCGAAGCCTGCTCTAATCCATCATCAAAGAACTGCTTAACCCAAGGGCCAGCCGCGTTAACCAGCGCTTTCGCTTTACGTTCAAAACGTTGGTTTGTCATCACATCAAGAATCGTTACATGCCAAATGTAGCCTTCGCGGTGCGCTTTTTCAACTCGGCAGTAGTTGCGTACTTCTGCGTTGTTTTCTTTCGCCGCCAACACGTTCAGCAATACCATACGCGCATCATCTACCCAGCAGTCTGAGTATTCGAAACCTGTTTTCATTTCTGGTTTAAGCAAACCTGATTGAGCCAAGTTCACCGTTTTACTTCCAGGAAGCGTCGTACGTTTACCTAAGTTATCGTAAAGGAATAGGCCACAGCGGATCATCCAAGCCGGGCGTAAAAATGGTCGGTGCGGTAAACGGAAACGCATTGGTTGTGCAACGTGAGGTGCTTTTCTCAGCAACACTTCACGCTCTGCAAGTGCTTCTGAAACTAAACGAAACTCATAATGTTCAAGGTAACGTAAGCCACCGTGGATTAGCTTTGAACTTGCAGAAGACGTCGCAGAGGCGAAATCATTTGCTTCGTATAAACCAACGTTTAGACCACGACCAGCAGCGTCTGCCGCGATACCCGCACCATTGATGCCGCCGCCAATAACGATTAAGTCTAGAGTTGAAGATGTACTATTGTTTGAATTAGTTTGTTGAGCACTCATGGTTTTGACCTCTTTCTGAGCGAACGAGCATTTTAGAACATAATTGAATCGTATATTAACTTTCGTTTGCGGTCATTTATTATTTTCGTTTATGCGCGTTTTATGTGATTTGCGCATAAAAAACCTTCGCTTATGACAGCGAAGGTTCCAAATAACTCTCATTCGAGCATAGAAGTGATATTAATCATGTTCAAGTGCGACTTTCCAAGTAACAAAAAAGCCCATTATCGATAAAGTGATCTATCAATAATGGGCTCTTTTAATGAACATGATTTCTGAGCGTTTTTTTATTCGTCCGACGCTAGTGGTTGAGACGCGGTCTCGATCACTTCCAATGGGATCGATGAATCCTTGAGGATGTTCAGGATCTCTTCTGGTGGCTGTTTATTGGTGAACACCATGTGTGCTTGAGAGATGTTACCCAGCTTAACCATTGCGTTGCGACCAAACTTACTGTGGTCGACTGCCAGGAAGATGCTGCGGCTGTTTTCGATGATAGCTTGCTTCACTCGAACTTCATGGTAGTCAAAATCAAGCAGTGAGCCGTCAAAGTCGATGCCGCTGATCCCTAGAATGCCGAAATCGAGGCGGAACTGCTTCACGAAATCGAGTGTTGCTTCACCCACGATACCGCCATCACGGTTTCTCACTTCGCCACCTGCCAAGATAACCTTTATCTCTGGGTTTGGTAGCAGGATACTGGCAACGTTGATGTTGTTAGTCACGACTCTGAGTTGTTTGTGGTTTTTGTTCAGCGCGCGTGCCACGGATTCTGGTGTGGTGCCGATATCAACGAACAAGGTTGCACCATCTGGAATGTGTTTAACCAGCTCGTCGGCAATCACATCTTTTTCATTGAAGTTAAGCGCTTTACGCGTGTTGTAAGAGGTGTTTTCTGAGCTAAGAGGAATGGTTGCACCACCGTGATAACGACGGATTTTGTTGCTATCAGCCAGCTCATTGAGGTCTCGTCTGATGGTTTGTGGGCTAACATCGAACTTCTCTACGAGCTCTTCGGTGCTCACATATCCTTGTGTTTTTACCAGGTCTACAATCTGCTGGTGTCTTGGTATCTGCTTCACTTAACTTACCACTCCCTGCACGCTATGGGCTCTAGCGCGTCACAATCGAAAATATTAACTCGCGCTATTGTGCTCGAATTGATGAGGAGAGAGAAGTAATGATAGTAAGGAATTATGTCCAAACCGCAAAAACGTTGATCAAAACATGAAAAATTGGCTCCAAACGCAAAAAAGAGCACAAAATAGTGCTCTTTTTAGTTTCGTTTACTGAGGAACGAACAATTCAATCGATAAGAGAGTGATTATTCGAACGCTCGATTTTACTCTTCGTCGTCATCGTGCAGCTCAGACCAAACTTGTGCACATTTGATAGCACGCTTCCAACCTTTGTAACGGCGGTTACGTTTCTCTTCGTCGTGGTGCGGCATGAAGGTGCGGTTAAGAACGGCTTTGTCTTGAAGCTCGTCAATGCTGTCCCAGAAACCAACCGCTAGGCCAGCAAGGTAAGCGGCACCAAGAGCCGTTACTTCCGTTACTTCAGGGCGGTGAACCTCAGTATCAAGCACGTCTGATTGGAATTGCATTAGGAAGTTGTTCGCTACTGCGCCGCCATCAACACGTAGGTTTGCTAGCTTGATGCCAGAGTCCGCTTGCATCGCGTCTAGTACGTCACGCGTTTGGTAAGCAATACCTTCCAAGGTTGCACGGATGATGTGGTTAGAGTTAACACCACGAGTCAGGCCAACAATCGTACCGCGAGCGTAAGCATCCCAGTATGGTGCGCCTAAACCAGTAAACGCAGGGACTACGTAAACGCCGTTTGAAGAATCTACTTTGGTTGCGAAGTACTCAGAGTCTTCTGCGCCAGCCAGTAGTTTCATTTCATCACGTAGCCATTGGATTGATGCGCCGCCCATGAATACTGCACCTTCCAGTGCGTATGCAGGTTCGCCTTTAGGGCCACATGCCAGTGTGGTTAGAAGGCCGTTTTTCGATGTGACTTTCTCTTGGCCTGTGTTCATTAGAAGGAAACAACCAGTACCATAAGTGTTCTTAGCTTGGCCTGCTTCTACACACATTTGACCGTAAAGTGCAGCTTGTTGGTCACCCGCAATACCCGCGATTGGAATACGAGTACCGCCTTTACCACCAAGGTTCGTTTGACCGTAAACTTCAGAAGAACGCTTCACTTCTGGCATCATTGATGACGGGATCCCCATTTCATCAAGTAGCTTTTGATCCCAGCATAGGTCGTTGATGTTGAACAACATAGTACGTGACGCGTTAGTGTAATCCGTAACGTGAACACGTCCTTGAGTCATCTTCCAAACCAACCAAGTATCAACCGTACCGAACAGTAGTTTGCCAGCTTCAGCGTCTTCGCGAGCGCCTTCAACGTTGTCTAGAATCCATTTTACTTTGGTACCTGAGAAATACGGGTCAAGGACTAAGCCAGTATTGTCACGTACGTAGTCTTCTAGGCCACGCGCTTTAAGGTCTTCACAGATGTCGGCAGTTCGGCGACACTGCCATACGATTGCGTTGTAAACCGGTTTGCCTGTCTCTTTGTTCCATACAATAGTAGTTTCACGTTGGTTGGTGATACCAATGCCGGCTAGCTCATCGCTGCGAATGCCTGCTTTAGCCAAAGCTTCAACCAATGTAGAGCTTTGAGTCGCCCAAATTTCCATTGGATCATGCTCAACCCAGCCAGCTTTAGGATAAATCTGGGTAAACTCTCGCTGAGAAGAACTGACGATATTTGCATCATGGTCGAGAATTACGGCGCGTGAACTTGTTGTTCCTTGGTCTAGGGCAACAATGTATTTTTGCTCGGTCATGGTAAGAGTCCTTTTTCTTTTGTTATTTATATTTTAGTAAATGTAGGGTCGCTTAGGAATTAAGCTTGAGCTTGTTCAGCTTCTTCTTCTGTTTCACATTGGTTTGGAATTGTGCAGCCTTGGCCTTCTACTGGTAGGTAAGCACCGATAACACGTGGGTACAACCAACCACCAAAACACGCACCAGCAATTGGAGCAAGAATTGGAACGATGAAGTAAGGAATATCACGAGCACCGCTTAGTGCGAAATCCCAACCTGCAAAGTAAGCGAACAGTTTTGGTCCGAAGTCACGAGCAGGGTTCATTGCAAAGCCAGTCAGTGGACCTAAAGAACCACCGATAACCGCGATAAGAATACCGATCAGTAGAGGGTTCATTGTACCGTGAGATGCGCCGTTGTTCTCATCACCTAACGCTAAAATGGCAAACATCAACACTGCAGTAATCACGAATTCCACAGCAAAAGCGCCGAAGAAAGAAAGTGAAGCATGTGGGTAAGTCGAGAAGATACCAGCAGTTGATAGTGCGTCTTGGCTGCTACGAACGAAGTTATGTGCGATTTCGTAGTCAGTAAATAGGTTGCTGTACAGGCTGTAAACCAATGCTGCAGAGCAGAAAGCGCCAAGCAGTTGCGAAATGATGTAAGGCACCACTTTTGCTTTATCAAAGCCATGGAACATGGCCAGTGCAATCGTTACGGCTGGGTTGATGTGTGCGCCTGAAACGCCGGCAGTACAGTAAATTGCAATCGCAACACCGAAGCCCCAGATGATGCTGATTTCCCATTGTCCGAATGTCGCACCAGTTAATACCAGAGCGGCCACACAGCCAACGCCAAAGAATATGAGTAATCCTGTACCGATAAATTCAGCCAAGCATTGCCCAAATAAAGAAGGGTGTTTGTTTGTTGTCATGTTCGAGTCCTTTTTAGTTTTGCTTATCTAGCACGTGTATTGTGCATATATTTGCGAGCTCGAAAATAAACGAACATTAAAAGTGAGCGTTTGAGCATAAAATTGTTAATTAAAGTCACTTGAAATGTTAATCCGAACACTTTCGCTCGGAAAAGATGCTCGCATGAACGTCATTGCTCGAATTGATAGGTTGCGAAGCCGCTCAAACTACCTATATGTAAATGAATGCGCAACTGGTACGAGGAGTTTATGTTTGGATTTGTGATACTACTTCGTGAGTGGCGGATTATTAGACTTAATTAGGGAGGGCTGTGTGATGTTTTTGCTATGTAACAAGGGAGTTAACAAATGAGCTTATATGCATAAATGAATAAACTGCCAACTATGTTGTAGTTTGGCAGTTTTCATTTGGGTGTATGTTCTTGTTATACGAGACGAACTTACCGCTCTAAACCAGAGCTGCCACTTTTCCTTTCGCAACCAATTGATATCGAACCGAGTCATACGCCCAGTTGAACGCAATCGCGTAAAGTACGAAGAAAATAACTAGGCCGATGTCCATGATCAGTACGGTTAGGAAGTCGAGTTGTAGAACCCACATCAAGACAGGTAGAGTCACTGTCATTAAGCCAAGCTCAAAACCTAATCCGTGCAGGATACGTGTTTTCGTGGTTCTTTTGCTTCGGTCTGCTCCGTAAATTTTGTCGTAGCCATAGTTGTAAACGTAGTTCCAAGCCATCGCTATCAATGATATTGCGAGCGCTAAGCCTGCCATTTCACCTGCGCCGTTTCCTGTAATATAGGTTGCAAGCCCTGCCATCAAAACCAATTCAAATAGCACCATGTGCAACATGCGTTCTTTATGTGACATTTTTCTAACTCTCTTTACGATTAAATAGCCGCCGATGGGCTAAATAATATCTACTTAAGTGATAATATAAAGATAGTTAGCATCACATATAGTGATAGTAAGTTTTGGGAGACACCGAATGTACAACATTGAACAACTGAAAATGTTTGTGTATGCCGTTGAATTAGGGTCATTTTCTGCCAGTGCTCGTCATTTGGGGAAGGTGCAGTCGGCGGTGAGCCAAGGCATCAGTAATCTTGAAATAGATTTTAATGTTGAGCTTTTTGATCGTTCGACTCGAAAGCCTTCACTAACCAAAGCGGGCGAGCAGTTATTTAAACAGGTGAAAGCGATCGTGCTTCAGGTTGAAGATCTGAATGTGACGGTTAGTGCGATGGGCAGTGGTGAAGAGGGGCTCATCAAAATTGCATTAGATGATTCACTATTGGTCCCGAATCTATCTAAGATCCTTAGTCAGTTCAGTCAACAATTCCCTGCGACTGAAGTGGAACTGGTTGCGTGTACCACGACAGAGGTCAATCCGTTAATTATCGAAGAGAGGGCCGACATTGGATTGATGTTTACCAACTTGGCTTTTGATGTCGGTTCTGAGCCTTGCTTTATCGGTCACTTACCGTTTATTGCTGTGTGTCATCCAAGTCATGCGCTCGCAAAAACAGGTGTGGCGAAACTCACTGACTTACTCCCGCATCGTCAGTTAATGTTGAGGGGAGACAAAGGCAAGGTGATGGACCAGTTTCCGCTGATTGCCGGAAAGGTATGGTGGTCAAACAGCTTTATCGTCATTAAAGAGATGATTCTTGGTAGCGATATCGGTTGGGCATACTTACCGAAACACCTTGTTGAAGAAGAGCTTATTAAACAGCGCTTGGTAGAGGTGAATGTGTCATTTGACCATAAAACTTGGTCGCCTCCGGTTGATCTTGTTCTGTCTAAAACACGCTCAAAAGGTCCTGCATTACTTTGGCTTGAACAAGCATTGAAAGGCCTATTAGACGAAACTGAATAAAGAAAAGGCTCACCGTTTAACGTGTGAGCCTTTCTGTTCAAAGTGATGCTGCTTTTTGTTAGTTCTAGTTCTAGGTGTAGACGTAGATGCTATACGCTAGGTTTAACCGTCTGACCGTTGTAGTACTTGTCTTTCATCTTAAGCGCCACGTTCACAAGGTAAATCAGCACAGGGACTTCAATCAGTGGACCGATAACGCCTGCAAACGCTTGGTCTGAGTTGATACCGAATACTGAGATAGCCACGGCAATCGCTAGCTCGAAGTTGTTACCTGTTGCTGTAAATGCAATTGATGCGTTCTTGTCGTACTCGATGCCCATCTTTTTACCGATGAAGAAACTGATGAAGAACATCGCAGTGAAGTAGATAGTCAGTGGAACCGCAATTAATAGAACGTCCATTGGCAGTTCAACAATCATTTCACCTTTCAGGCTGAACATCAGAACGATAGTCGCCAGTAGTGCAATCAGTGTGATTGGAGAGATGCGTGGAATAAATACGTCGTTGTACCACTGCTCGCCTTTCATCGACACAAGGATCTTACGGCTTAGGAAGCCCGCTAGGAATGGGATACCTAGGTAGATAAGTACACTGTGTGCAATGTCGATCATCGAGATATCAACCAACATGCCTTCGTAACCAAATACTGGTGGAAGAACGCTGATGAACAACCACGCCATAAAGCTGTAGCTCACCACTTGGAATGCACTGTTTAGAGCAACCAATGCCGCGCCGTACTCTTTGTTACCGCCGCCGATGTCGTTCCAAACCAGAACCATCGCCACACAACGAGCAAGACCAATCAGAATCACCCCAACCATGTAACCTGGGTGGTCTCCCAAGAAAGTTAGTGCCAATACAAACATCAGAATTGGACCAACGATCCAGTTCATGATCAAAGAGAGCTTAATGGCTTTCTTATCTTTTACCACAGTGCCTAGCAGGTTGTAGTTAACCTTAGCCAGAGGTGGGTACATCATTAAGATAAGGCCAACCGCAAGCGGAATGTTAGTGGTGCCAACAGACATTGAATCGTTCCACTGTTCGATCTGTGGGAATAGGGTGCCGAGTAGTACACCAAGGCCCATGGCAATAAAAATCCACAGTGTTAAGTAGCGATCTAGAAAACCTAACTTTGGTTTCATGATAATCTCTCTTAGTTGATATCGTAAATCGTCGAAAAACGATTGGTTGTGGCAAAAAAACACGCTTAAAAGTAAAGGCTATCAAAGCCGATCATTCAAGCGTGAACTTCTATTTTAAAATGCTGTTAAATATCGATTCGAAGCGTTGAATATTGTCGCGGTCGATGCGGTAACACATCTTCGGCGGAATCGACTCAGCCGTAATAAAACCTGAGGCTTTCAATATTCTTAAGTGCTCTGATACCGTTGATTGAGCTAAACCCAATTCACTCACCAGATCACTGTTCAAGCAGCCGCCCGATTTTTCTAACGTGGAAAGGATACTCAATATACGTATTCTTGCTGGGTGAGCGAGTGCTTTCGCCAGTGCGGCCATTTGCTTTTCTGCTTTAGCATCACCGTGTTCGATGGGCAGAGAACAGCCACCAGATGTCGAGCAAGTTGAGTTCATATTGACGTCTCACTTTCATTAATCGTTAAAAGACGATTAATGATAAGCCTATTTTAAATAGGGGTCAATGCTCACTGTCTATTTGAACGAACTTTAAGGTGGCGATTCAGGGACTATGGTTGAACTCTGCTTTGACTCAGCTACGCAAAATGGCGTGAACATCGATTAAACGCCATTTTGCTCGGTTATCCGCTAGTTAAGAACGGTATAGCCTCGGTTGATCATACAGTTACGATTCACTTGAAACTTCTGCTGCTCAGATAGCTCGGCGGATTGTCTTTTTTGAGCACCGTGCTTTAAAGCGCCGCTGATAATACCGATGCCAGCACCAATTTTTGCACCATCATGACCACTCCCGCCAGAGACGGCTCCACCAACCGCACCCAGCGCTGCACCCTTAGCGGTTGAACCGACAATATCGCTGCCAAGAGAATCGACCTCTTCAGGCTTCACTTGTTGAGCGTATTGCTCACATTCATACAGATCGGCGTGATACTGTGTTTCATCAACACCTTTAGTATCGACAATGATTTGATTAGCAAATACTGAACTTGATGCTACAAGCAATATCGCTGCGATTGGAGAGAATGGAAATTTCACAATATAGACCTCTAGAGTATTCATTGCATTGTTAAAGTGACGTGTAGTTCTCGATGAAATCAAGGCGACGATCGGTGTACTCACCAGAATCCAACATCTTAGATAACCCGCGAAGCGTGTTGTAAGGCTGAGAAACGGCCACCATGTTAATGAGCCAATACGGAATATCGCCACCTGGATCACTCAATACTCGATAAGAGATATGGGTGGTGTTTTCGTCGATTGGTGTCAGGATCCAACTCGCCTCTAATTCAGCCACTCTGATGATTTTTTTATTATTGTTTGGTAGGTAATCAGGCCTACCATGCTGATCAATGGTGACAACCATCGTCTCTGGATCTTGAGTGATGACGTTCTCTACGATAGCTTCACGATCGGCAACTGGCCAAGGTGCCTTGGTATAGGTTTTGGTGATCGTGTGCGCCGCACTAAAATGCTCTATTTCTTCCATGTCATCGATGTTTTCTACCCATTGCGTGCCAACAGAGGTATCGATAAAGAGTGCGATAATAGAAGTGAGGGGCGCGTTGATGTCGCCTTCTGCTCGAAATTCTTTAAAGTGACTGCCTTCAATTTTACGGTTATAAACCTCGATGCCTTTTTTATCGCGTGCCAGTGACCAGCCATCGGTGTCTGATGCAAACACCGAAACTGAACAAGCAAGAAGAAGCAAAGTAATAATCTTATTCATCATGTTAATGAGCGCCCTTTCCAGCTGATTTTATTGGTTTTAGATAAGCGGTAACTGTTCAGCACGAGTAGGCTTTGAACACAAATACCGAAGGGTACGGTTAACGCAAATTTTGCGGGAACAAACAGTTCCTTAACCAAAATGAAGTAGGTGACGATCGACACCAAGAGCATCACAGAGCTGACAATGAACGAATAAGCATGAATGGCAGACATGTCACTGATGAAGGCGTTCGCCGATGCCAGCATCAAAAGCGGTCCCGCCCATGCGATGATGTTGGCTTTGATGAAGACTTTTAAAGCTTGTGCTTGTGATTGACAATTCACAATAAGATTCATGTTTTTGGAAAAGCCAGCCCAGATTGAGTTGAAGTCTGAATACATGTGCGTACTCATTAGTTTGTCTGCAAATGCCCAGAAAATCTTAAATCCATTGACCTTCATGACTTTTGCAAAGGCGATGTCTTCCGATATCGCGTTTGCTACTGCGGCGTGTCCACCGACTGCGTCGTAGGATTTTCGGGTAAACAACATCGCCTGACCGTTAGCAATCGCTTCTTCCTTAGTCATGTCGTTCGAGTTTTTAAAGTTCATATAAGATGCGATCGATAGAAAGATGCCCGGCAAGGTCGCTTTTTCTGCCACAGACGCAAAAGTTTGTTTTGGATTAAACGATAAGAGATCAGTTTTTTGTTGGATAGCAAAGTCGATAACGCTCTGTAGCATCGCGGGTGCTGAATCGGTATCTGCATCAATGAAATACACATATTCACCGCTCGCGTTGAGTGCGCCAGCCATACATGCATTGCTCTTACCAAGCCATCCGGTCGGTAACGTTCTACCTGAAATACAGCGCGCGTTAACGTCGAACTTACTGATCAATGCTTCTACTTTTGCACGGGTTGAGTCAGTAGAAAAGTCATCAACAACAATGACTTCAAACTTGTCTTTTGGGTAGTTCTGCTTCAATAGAGAGCCAAGGCTGATTTCAATATTGTCTTCTTCATTTCGCGCAGGAATAATGACGGAAACAGTCGGCCACTCAGTTCTTTTGAACGATATTTTAGGTTCAATGTGAATACGATGGCGCTCTAAGTTCGCAAGTGTGATTAGAAACTTGACGGTAACGATGCAAAGCAAGGTCGTAATAATAGCTAAAATCATAATGACTGTGGTCGGAATAAAGTGATGGAGAGACAGGAAAGAATATAGTGGAGTGTGACCTAACGCACATCTTGTATGTAGGACTTAACCCTTCAAACTGGAATGCGCTTCTGTTAGCGTTTGCCTTGGAAAGATGTGAAACAGTGACTGACAGGCGGTAAAATAAGCATTGTATTCACCAGCGACTCTAGCGATATAATCGAACCCAGAACCGTTACTCAAGATAACGAATGATCATAATCCAATAATAGGTACGCCCGACATGCCCCAACAAAATATCAAATTTATCGCGACTGATATGGATGGCACCTTACTCGATGAGCATGGAAAGCTCGACCCTGAGTTTTTCAATCTTTATGAGCGCTTAGAAGCGCAAGATATTATTTTTGCTGCCGCGTCTGGCCGCCAGTATTACAGCTTGCTAGAAACATTTTCCCCGCTTAAAGATCGCATGATGTTTATTGCTGAAAACGGCACATTAGTGATGCACAAAGGCCAAGAACTTTACAGCTGCTTGCTTGATACCGATGCCATTAAAGAGATCATTAAAGAAGCTCGAGCTATTGAAGACGCGCATGTGGTGCTATGCGGTAAGAAATCGGCATACATCGAAACCAAAGATGAGCGTGCTCTGGCGGAGATCTCTAAGTACTACCATCGCCGTGAGCAAGTAGAAGACTTACTGGCGGTAGAAGACGATTTCATCAAGGTGGCTATCTGTCACTTCGACGGTTCACAAGAGAAAGTGAACCCAACTATTGATGCCAAATTCGGTGAGAACTACCAAGTGGTTGTAAGCGCAAAAATTTGGTTAGATGTGATGAACGCTGAAGCGTCAAAAGGTGCGGCGATTAAACATCTACAGAACACATTAGGTTTCACTTACGAGCAGACCATGAGCTTTGGTGATTACCTAAATGACTTGGAAATGCTTAAAGAGAGCTACCACTCTTACGCGATGGAAAACGCGCATCCAAAGTTAAAAGAGATCGCGCGTTTTGGCGCGCCAAGTAACGTTGACGCGGGTGTGTTCCAAGTACTTGAGAAGTTGCTAGCGTAACGCTCTTAAGCTAGATTCGATTTTTATCAAAGCCAACTCGTGAAAATGAGTTGGCTTTTTTGTTGGCTGCTGTTGTATTGAGTTAAATTTGAACGAGTGTTCAGCTTGTTGTAGTCTAACCAGAAAGATGGGTATTCACTTTGAATTGGATACGCCTTAGTAACGATATTTGGAATGATTATGAGCAAGAAACTTCAACTTGATATTATTTCTGACGTAATGTGCCCGTGGTGCGTAGTCGGTTACAAAAACTTAGAGCTAGCCGTTGCGGAACTTGGTTTAGAAGACCAGATTGAACTTGAATGGCAGCCGTTTGAGCTTAACCCTGACATGCCGCAAGAGGGCGAAAACCTGCGTGCCCATATCATGAGAAAATACGGTTCTAGCGCAGAAGAGAGCCAACGTTCACGAGAACAGCTTTCGGCTCGCGGCCAAGCGGTTGGTTTCGATTTCAATTTCTATGACAGCATGAGAATGGTTAATTCCCGTCATCTGCATGTGCTGCTCGATTTTGCACTAGCGCACGGTAAACAGACTGAGTTAAAGCTACGCTTCTTTACCGCTCACTTCACAGAGCAAAAAGACCTGTCTGACCTTGAAGTCATTGCACAAGAACTTGAAGCGGTTGGCTTAGATTCAACGAAAGCGCTGAAACGCTTGAAGAACATCGACAACTTAAAGCAAATTGAAGCGCAAGAGTTTGAATGGCAACGCATGGGCATCTCAGCGGTTCCTACCGTGGTATTCAACCGCAAGAGTGCAGTGACAGGCGCGCAGACGGTAGAAACGTATAAGCAAATCCTTCAAGAGCTTATTGCTGAATCATAAGCCAGTCATTGGTATCAATTAGAGTCTGAATTTCATGGAATCACTTTCACTCGCTCAAGCGCAAAAAATTGTACTGCTTTCGCAAAAGTTACCGCCTAAAAAGCAACGTAATGGCGGCGCCTTGGCGAATACGCTGTCTGCGATTGAAAACCTTGGCTATGTGCAAATTGATACCATTTCCGTGATTCAGCGAGCCCACCATCATACGTTGTGGAATCGAAATCAAGACTACCAACTGAACCATCTTGATAAGCTGTTAGAGCGTCGAGAAGTGTTTGAGTATTGGTCGCATGCCGCCGCGTATTTACCCATTCGAGATTACCGCTTCAGCCTACATCGAAAGAATGGGTTTGCGAGCGGCAAGCTCAAGCATTGGTATAAAAAGGATGATGCATTGATGGCTCATGTTCTCAAACGTATTGAGAATGAAGGGCCGTTGATGGCGAAAGACTTTGAAGGGGATAGACCAAACCCCGGCGGATGGGGCGGTAAACCTGCCAAACAGGCGCTAGAAACTTTGTTTATGCAAGGTGACTTAATGGTGCCGAGCCGAGTGAACTTTCATAAGGTGTATGACCTAACCGAGCGAGTTCTACCGAGTGGAATTGATACCTCTGAGCCGACAGAACAAGAGTACATCGAGCATCTGATAACACGTTATTTAGAGGCTAACGGAGTTGGAATAGCGTCGGAAATGAGCTACCTACTCAAGAACACAAAGCCTTTGATTCAGAGAGCACTCCAACAGATGCTTGAAGATAAGCAGGTTCTGAAAGTAGATATTCAAGGCTCTGATTACTATGTCCTGCCAGGTGCTTTTGAACTGCTGAATCAACCTCTTTCCAGAACCAAGCTTAAGATACTGTCTCCGTTTGATAACCTGCTGATTCAACGAAAGCGAATGCAATCATTGTTCAACTTTGACTACCTCCTTGAATGCTATGTTCCAGAGGCCAAGCGTCAGTTTGGTTACTTTAGTTTGCCGATTCTGTGGCAAGGTAAGCTGGTGGCGCGAATGAATTGCAAGGTCGACAGGAAGACCCGTTTACTCAATATTCGTAACTTGGTTGTTGAAGACAGAGTTAAAACCCATGAGTCATTGATTTACGCTTTATGCGAAGAACTTAAACACTTCATGGTGTTCAATCAATGTGATGAGATGATCGTTCACAACACCACGCCTTCTGATCTTGGCAAGCGCTTGATGAGCCATTGGCAAACAGTCTAGCGGTCTTTGTTGTTTAGAAAGCGGTTAGTTACTCAGAAAGAGCGGCTAATAAAAATTCGACAAAAGTTCGGTTCTTTAAAGAAAGTTGCTTAGTTTTGTAGAGCAAGTGAATCGGCTTTGGTAACGGCGCCATGCCGGGCAAGATCTCCAACAGCGCTCCACGTTTAATCTCTTCGGCGACTAAGATTGTCGGTTGCAACAACACGCCCACACCTTGTAGGGCGGCATATCGCAACACATCACCATTATTCGACATCAAGCGCACACGCTCTTTATTCGGTGTGGCGTGAGGGGCTTGGCTGCTGTAACTGAATCCAAGCGATGGGTGCTGCGCCAAGTCTTCTAGTACTCTGATTTCAGCATGTTTGTTTAGGTAAGCGGGCGCGGCGCAATAACACATCTCATAATCCCCTAAATACCTTGCGACCAAACTTGAATCGGACAGGTCACCAATACGCACAATCAAATCAATATCTGAAGAGTAAGGATCAACAAGGTCATTATTCAACATCAAATCAACGTTAATGGTTGGGTGATGTGCGAGAAACTTAGCTACGATTGGAGCGAGTACTTTGTTCCCATAGGTGACAGGGCAGTTTATTTTTACGGTGCCTTGCGGTTGATTTTCCAAGGTTTGAATGAGGTTTTCAGCATTGCTGATGTCTTCGAGAATTCGCTTACATTCTCGATAATAAAGCTGCCCTGAATCGGTTAACGATTGCTTACGCGTGGTGCGGTGGATCAGCTGAGAGTTCAAACTGGTTTCTAAGGAATGGACATGCTTACTGATCATGGTCGCCGACAGGTTGAAGTGGTTTGCGGCGCTACGAAAGCTGCCCTGTTCCACTACGTAGACGAAGACTTTCATGCTGGTTAACTTATCCATTGAACACTCTTGGTTGATAAACAATAAACAAAAGGTGAGTTTATCAATTATTAGGGGTTAATTATATTAATGGCAAACCGATAATTAACTAAAATAAGAGCGTGAAATGCCTCAAATGAATGAAACCATCTTTGTCACTGCCGAACTGAAGATCAAAACTAACATAGAGCGAGCTGCTGCGATCGAAGCCATCGAACAGTTTTGTTTAGACATGCAAAGCGAACCGGGCTGCCTACAAGCAATTGCAACCTATGATCAAAGCCAAAGCGATCGTGTGATCTTGCTTGAGCAATACGTAAACCGCGAGGCGATCAATCAGCACTTTGTGATGCCTCATACCCAAGCGTTTATTGAGCGTGATATTACCGAGTTGGTTCAAGCATTCGAAACGCAACGTGGGCCTATCAAAGCACAAGAGCAGGAGATCTAAGACATGAAATGGGGAATCCTAGGAGCCAGCTTTATCTCAGGCGTAATGGCGGATGCGATTAAAGGCGATGCTCAAAGTGAGCTGTATGCTGTTGCTGGACGCACAGAGAAAACACTCAATGAGTTTGCTGCCCAATACCAGCCAACACGAACCTTCAACAACTATGAAGCCTTGCTTGAAGATGAGTCGGTCGACATTATCTACATTGCTCTACCAAACCACGTTCATCATGAGTATGTGATTAAAGCGGCTCAAAAAGGCAAAGCGATCTTGTGTGAGAAGTCTTTGTCGGTAGATATGGAAAAAACCGAGCAAGCTTTACTAGCCGTGAAAGAAGCGGGCGTATTCTTTGCTGAAGGTTTGATGTATTTAAACCATCCACTTATCACCAAGCTTCATCAAGAACTGGCAACTGGTGAGATCGGCGAAGTGCGCTCAATTCAAGGTTCCTACGTTGCGGCGATTGATCAGTTCGTGAACCCAGCAAGCAAAGGCGCGTTGTACAACCTAGGTTGTTATCCAATGTCGCTGGTTCATTCTGTTGCGCAGCAGCAATTTGGCGAGAGCGTGTTCGATGATGTGCAGATCTCAGCAATCAGCCGACGAGGCCAAGATGGCAATATCTGTGAATCATCGGCAATGATGCGTTTCAACGAGCGTTTTACCGCGCAAATCCACACCGCAGAAGACCACGGCTTAAAGCATGGTTTTACGATTCTAGGTAGCAAAGGCTGCATCACACTCGACACCAACCCATGGCTACCGACCGAAGAAAATACGTGTACGGTAGAGATCTATGAAACGTCGAAACGTGAAGTGAAAGTCGAAGCGCAAGGCGATGGCTTCCATTATCAAGTGCGTAATATTCGCCAAGCGGTTGAGCGAGGTGACACACAACTTGCTGCGCCAATGGCAACTCATCAAGACTCTCGCGTAATCATGAAGTTACTGGTTGATTGGGAACAAGCGGCGAGCTAAGATCTTCGTAAATTCTATATTCGCCTCATGTTTGATCGCCTAGTAAGCGATCAAGCATGAGACGTTTCCTCTATATCTTCTAGTCGTCTCTCCCAATAAATACTTTGCATTTGAAACCGCCACAGTGTCCAATGTCAGGTAGTACAAAACTGACCAAAAAACCTTATTTTTAAGGTGTTAAATAGGACCTTTACCGCATGCGTAAATCAGATAAGAAAATCGAGAATCAAATCAGAGACGTGTTAACTGACGTTTGTGAAGACACGCTGAAAGGCTTCGATGGTTTTTTGTGGGTGACTCACTCGGTCAACTTTTCCTCTTTTCCGCAAAGTTTGAAAATTGTCTGTGTATTCGATACCAATCAGGATAGAACGAACTTCTTAAGTGGCGAAGGTCAACAGAGTGTCTCAGGGGCTATTCAACAAGCGTTCAATCAAGTTGGAATTCAACTGAAGAATATCGATAAGCATGTTAGCTACGATACGCAAGAAAATTGCGATCGCGACCATCAAGGGAAGTGGAACAAGAGGCTTTAAGGAGCGTTGTCATCGTTCTTGTTTAGACAGCCTATCCAAATTGAGTTTCAATAGTGTGGCGCTCAAACTGAGATTCGATACAGCAAATCCAAGTCCTATTCTGAGTTCTAGGCTCTGATAACTTCTCATCTTCCAAACCGTATTATTCTCATTTTGAGAAAATCTGAGCTGATTTCTCGTTAGCCGGAGATACTTGGTTTCCAAATAAAATTAAAATCACAAAAACTTATATTTTCCTTAATGCATTGATTTTGAATCGGCATTTGCTCGTTTTACTTGCCACCGATGAAACAAGACAGACGAGCACTTGAACAATAGAGCCATGTAGTCGATACTTTTTTCGTATTTTGATTCCTAAATTGACACGTAAGTTGGCTGACTTTTCGTTTTGTGATTTAAGGCATGACAGTATCGATTAGGAAATTTGAATCATGAAAACCTACATTTCTGGGCTGCTCGCACTCATACCGTCATGTTTAATCGCTGGTTACGCTTTTGCTGTTGGTACAGCGGTTGTGCTGCCAGGGCAACATGAAGTTGGTGTTGATCTTTTGGGCTCCCCACTATCTACGAATGCCGTCATTGATTGGGAAATTTCCAACAGTGATATTGTGTTCGGAGCTTATGCCGACAAAGCCGACAATGAGCGGGCCACGACAATTGGTTATATGTACAACCAAGTCATGGCGATGAACTCGGGTTGGTTGGAGAACGATCTCCGTAACCAAGCTGAGTTAGAAGGCCTCAATTTCGAAGACTATTTCCTGCACTTTTCTGAAGATACTGTCATTGCCGAAGTTGATAAAACTCATGGCGAAAAGACCCTTTTAAACCGAAAACCTATGATCTTGAGTTATACAGCCAGTGAAGACCATGCTGGTTTTTGGTTGTATCAAGAGCCTCCGTGGGATGCCGATGTGTTTGAGAATTTCGAACAGGGTGGGGCTTTGTATGTCTATCATGCTGAACAGTTCGAACGGCTGACCTTTAAGTTCTCACAGTTTGCTGGCAGCGGTGAATTTTGGATTGAATACCCAACTGCTATTGATTCTCAGGGTAGGGTTTCACAATGGGAAAGGCTTGATGTAAAGAAAGACAAAACGCTCAATATGACCAAAAACCAATCGGTGATTTGGAACCTTCCGGATAACTGGTTAAGAGCTACAACTCATGATGGGAGCGGTGCGAGTTATGGCGGCGGCCAGTATTTTGGTTCAACCTTTTTGAGAGATGGTGGGCGCTTATACGTTGTGAGAGTTCGTTGGCAAAGTGAGAATGCCGACGACAGGCCGCGTTTAAAAGAAGTAAAACTCAAAAACAGTTTTCCAACCGTCAAGTTAACCGATGCTCCGACTTCAACCCCGGACGGCAATGCTATCAGCCAATGGCGAAAAATCCGTGGTTTTGATGTGTCTGCAGATCTAGATGGTGATAACTACTTGTCGCCAAGCGAGTATCGAAATCGAACCAATAAGAACGCGACAGCACGTTTTCGTTGGGAATCAAGAGTGGTGCCATTTGGTCGAATGTGGAGCGCTAACTCATCTTGGTCGCTAACGAACGTCGCAAACGCGGATTATCTATCTGCTATTCATCGCTACTACAAGCAAAGCTGGGCAAGACAAGGTTTGAATGGTGCGTACAACGACGACACAAATAAACTCATTGGCTCGAACCAGTTCTATGTTCACTCTGGCGGGCATGTTCAAGAGTTAGGAGCTGTTGCGGGTTCGAATCAAGCGGATGATCTCTACAAGCAACAATTTTCAGCGTTTCTCAAAAATCTTTCTGCTTTAGAAAGTGATGCGTCGATTGGGTTGAATATCGGAACCGCGAACTTACTGGGTCGAAATGGACAGTCTCATCTTAGCGAGGCGGGCTCTCTGTATTTACGCGAGCACTACATTTTTCCGTCTACTGGGTTTAGTGGTTACTCGGGGATCTCAAAATTCTGGGATAATTCTGCGCTCGCCTACAATGGGCAAAGTGTTATTTTTCAGGCGACAACGCGTTATGGGCGAGTTCAGTATCTTGGAAATAGTGAAGATAATTGGAAGCAAGACCAATACTCGACCCTAGCGATCTACCACCTCAATCGACACGCTCAACATAGCTACTTTAATCAGTGGAACAATGGTTACGTCTATGGAAGTGGCAATACGACGGCTGACACTTTCTGGCAAAGTGGTGTCCCTAAAAACATCGCCTACCAACCCAGTTCGTTATTGGCCGTTGACTTGGGAGAGCCGAGTCATCAAATCCCACATGGCTTTGCGCCGATTCCTTTGATGCTTTCGACAACGACACCTCAGCCTGCTGACTACACCATCGTTGGCGATTCCTCGATGAACGAAATGGTGCATGCTGATCTGCCCAATGGTATCACTCACGTTCTACCGACGTTCACGTACTTTATGTATCAATCTGAAAATCAGGTGGTTGCTGGTGGCCCTGAGGACATGGTGTTAGCGAGAGAGTTCAGCAATGGTCGTGTGTTGTATCGCGCGGATTTCCACGGTAAGAATCCGAGCTTTTATGACGCGGCAAAACTCACCATCGCGCTGGATGTTCCAATGAAACCTGTTGATGCTAACGGTAACGTTGGTGACTATGTGAGTGAAATAGAAATTGGCGGTTATGAAGGGCTGTTCTTACTTTATTAGAACTAATGCGAGTGAGCACTCTCGAACCAGAGCAGACTAGAGCTTAGGTTCGGGATATGAGCTTATTCTTTTTACACTGCTTAAATTCTTTGGCGATCCACGATTGCTCGTTTAAACCATTGTCGATTAGAGCAAAAAGGTAGCCATCGACTTTGCCTGAAGCCGCAGGATATTCTTGAAAAGCGTGCTTAGGGTAGCCGGGGTAATCCATCTCGTATTGAGCGTCTAACTGCTTACCGAGTTGACGCCATTTTACGAATAACTCCGAAGAAGACGTCTCAACCTTATATTGGCCTAAAATGCGTTGGTGATGGGTTAACGCCACTTTAGCGCAGTGGTTGGTCTGTACGACTTTTTGTATCAACTCAACTTGTTCTTCACTCATGGTTTTCGCCAGTACATTCTCTTGTTCGATACGCGCCATTCGCTCACCAAACGTTTCAGCATGGATGGGAAACACAAAAGTAAGCGGTAAAGCCAATACCAAAAGACGCTTGTAGAACATAACCAAACTCGTTAGAAGGATTCGCGGCTATTATGCCGCCCGCCGCCAATATTATTAATGAATATAAACGCTTAATTGTAAGAATTATTTTTATCGAGTAGATAAACAGATGATTTTGGAGTGGTGGTATTCAGGTTCTGAATGTTTGGTTGGTGAGCCTGAAATTTGATGAGGGATCCGTTACGAATTAATGACCTTGATGCCTTTGTCTTGAAGCTCATCAATCACACTACTCGAAAGATCAATGTCGGTGATCACGCCATCAAGCGCACTTAAATCTAAGGCGTGGAAAGTAGCGATACGTCCGTATTTGGTTGAGTCTGAAATCAGATAGTTTGAATGAGCTGCTTGAACAATGGCTTGTTTGACTAATACCTTATTTTCACAAGGTGTCGAGAGCCCTTTTAGATTCCAAGATGAAGAAGAGATAAACGCAATATCAATATTCATCCCTGCCAAGAACTCAGCTACTTTTCCCCCAATACTCGATTGATTTTCACGGTCAATCTTGCCACCAGTATGGTAAATCTCAGATTGTGTGCTGTTCATTAGGTATGCGGCAATCGCGAAGTCATTGGTGATGATAAGCAGATCATCTCGCCCTGCAAGTTGGTGAGCGATCTCCAAAGAGGTTGTTCCAGCGTCTAAGTAGATAGTCGAATACTCAGGAACCAATTGAGCAGCTAGTTGACCTATTTGAGCTTTTTCGCTTGCTTGCTGTTCTACCTTGATGTCGTGTGACAATTCGCTGTGAAGTGCTTTAGTCAGCTGAACGCCACCCGAAACTGAAATCACTTTCCCTGATGTCTCTAGCTTTACGATATCTCGACGAATAGTCATATGAGACACCTCTAAGTGCTCAACAAGCTCAGAAATACTGATCACTTCTTGGTGTGATAATAGTGACAAAATGGTTCTCTGACGTTCCGCTGGAATCATGATTCTTCTTCTATGTTCTTATTTTTCATCATCCTATCAATCTTTGGTTGTTTTGTGAATATCTGTGAATATCTGTTGTGAAATAGCAATTAGAACTGTGATTGCTGCCGAAATTACCCTTATCTAATGCCTCTAAAGGGTTAAATTACTCATTAATGTTAATTTTTGTTAAATGTGTGACTTGTCACTAAGTCGCATTCGATTGCTTCACATATAATCACAAACATAAACAAGAATTAACAAATCTAGAATTCAATAATTACGTGAAAGGCATCTTGCTATGAAAGAAGTTCAATCTGTTGGTGTTATCGGTTTAGGTTCTATGGGCATGGGCGCAGCGAAGTCATGCGTGCGTGCAGGCCTTGATGTATATGGTTTCGATTTGAATCCGCAAGCGATTGAAAACTTGGGTGAATATGGCGCAAAAGCGGTCTCTACAAGCGCGGTTGAGTTTGCCGACAAACTTGATTCAGTTTTGGTATTGGTTGTGAATGCAGCTCAAGTTAACACGGTACTGTTTAAGACTGGTCTTGCGGCGGCACTGAGACCTAACACGCCAGTTATGGTCTCGGCAACGATCTCAGCAGAAGACGCGAAAAAATCGAAGCTCAGCTTGCTGAACATGATCTTGTGATGCTGGATGCGCCAGTGTCCGGCGGTGCAGTAAAAGCAGAAGCGGGTGAAATGACGATTATGGCTTCAGGTGCGGTGACCACATTTGAAGCACTGGCTCCGGTACTTGATGCAACTGCAGCTAAAGTCTACAACATCGGCGAGACCATTGGCCTTGGTGCGACCGTTAAGATTATCCACCAGTTACTAGCAGGTGTTCATATTGCTGCGGGCGCTGAAGCGATGGCACTAGCCGCACGCGCAAACATTCCGCTTGATTTGATGTACGACGTTGTTACGAATGCAGCGGGCAACTCTTGGATGTTCGAGAACCGCATGAAGCACGTAGTCGATGGTGATTACTCTCCAAAATCTATGGTTGATATCTTTGTGAAGGATTTGAACTTGGTATCAGATACCGCTCAAAACCTGAAATTCCCACTCCCATTATCAAGTGCTGCACTGAACATGTTCGTTAGCGCGAGTAATGCTGGATTTGGTCAAGAAGACGACAGTGCAGTGATAAAAGTCTTCCAAGGTATTGACCTGCCGGGTGTAAACACGTCAAAGGCGGAGAAATAATCATGTTATTAGGTGTTATTGCAGACGACTTTACAGGTGCAACAGACATTGCTGGTTTCTTGGTTGAAAACGGTATGCGCACTGTTCAACTGAATGGGATTCCAACGGGAGAGTTTGACACATCAGCAGATGCTGTGGTGATCAGCCTTAAATCTCGCTCTTGCCCAGTTGACCAAGCGGTGACGGATTCGGTTACTGCGCTTAAATGGCTTCAATCTCAAGGTTGCCAACAGTTTTACTTTAAATACTGCTCAACGTTCGACAGTACCGCTGAGGGCAATATTGGTCCCGTAACAGATGCACTTTTGGCGGAACTTGGAGAATCTTTCACTATGGTTTGCCCTGCATTGCCAGTAAATGGTCGCACGGTTTACAACGGTCACTTGTTTGTTTTTGGTGAGTTGCTCAGTGATTCAGGTATGCGTAATCACCCTGTTACACCAATGACGGATTCAAGTGTGGTTCGAATGATGGACGCACAATCAGAAGGTGTTTCCGGTTTAGTTAACTTTCAAACGATTGAACAGGGCGCTGATGCGGTTACCGCTCGTTTTAACGAACTCAAAGCTCAAGGTAGTCGCTACGCCGTGGTAGACGCATTTAATGCAGAGCACTTGGTGACGTTAGGTCAAGCGGCTAAATCTCTGAAACTAATCACAGGTGGCTCAGGCCTAGCTGCTGGTATCGCTAAAAATTGGACAGGACATCTTGCTGACCAAAGTGATGCAAAACATGCCGGCAGCCCAGTCAAAGCACCAACCGTTGTGTTCTCTGGTTCTTGTTCAGTGATGACTAACCAACAAGTTGCGGTATACAAGCAGCTTGCTCCTCACTTTGCTATCGATGTGAAGGCTTGCTTAACCAATGATCAATACGCCAATGATGTGTTCGATTGGGTGATGACCAATAACCAAGGCGAGTTTGCTCCTTTGGTTTATGCAACCGCAGATGCCGCCGCACTGAAAGCCATTCAAGAAGAATACGGCGCACAAGCTTCAAGCCACGTCGTTGAACAGTTTTTTAGTCAACTCGCTATCAAACTGCACCAACATGGTGTGAAAAACTTCATTGTTGCTGGTGGTGAAACATCAGGCGTAGTGACGCAAAGTCTAGCCGTGAAAGGTTTTCATATTGGCCCTCAAATCGCACCAGGTGTGCCTTGGGTTAAATCGGTCGAAGGTGAGCTATCACTAGCGCTAAAATCGGGCAATTTTGGTGATAAAAACTTCTTCGCTAAAGCTCAATCATTCTTTTCATAAGCGAGATTCAAATGAGTAAAGTTTTGATGAACGAGCAGCAGTTAAGAGAGCAAATGGTCACGCTCGCTCGTTCAATGTTCGAACGAGGTTACGCCACTGGTGGTGCAGGTAACCTGTCTATCAAATTACCTAATGGGCATTTTCTAGCAACACCAACAGGCTCTTCATTTGGTCGCCTTGTCGCTGAGGAATTGTCGGTTGTTGATATCGATGGCAACCACATCTCAGGTAAGAAGCCTTCTAAAGAAGCGGCATTCCACTTAGCGATTTATAGAAATAATGCAGAATGCAATGCGATTGTTCATTTGCATTCTACTTACCTTACCGCGTTGTCTTGCCTTGAAGGGTTGGATCGTAATAACGCGATTAAGGCTTTCACACCGTATTTCGTGATGCGAATTGGTGAGTTACCAGTGATTCCTTACCTACGTCCGGGTGACCCACAAATCGCTGAAGAGTTGGCAAAACGAGCAGGTGATTATCGAGCATTTTTGTTAGCAAACCACGGCCCAGTAGTAACAGGCACTGACTTTGTTGATGCCGTTGATAACGCTGAAGAGCTAGAAGAGACCGCCAAATTAGCATTCTTATTGAAAGGGAATGATATCCGTTACCTAACGGACGAAGAAGTGATGGATTTAAAAGGGAGAGGCAAATAATGGCTAAGTTCGCAGCAAACTTAACGATGTTATTCACAGAAGTACCATTTCTAGAGCGTTTTGAAAAAGCACACCAAGCCGGTTTCAAAGCTGTTGAATACCTATTCCCTTATGCATTTGAGGCCGAAGAGCTTGCAGCAAAAATGCAGAGATTTGGTTTTGAGCAGGCGCTTTTTAACATGCCTCCAGGTAATTGGGATGCGGGTGAGCGTGGTTTTGCCGCTATTCCAGATCGTGAAGAGGAATTTAAAGCTAGTGTTGATACGGCGCTTATGTACGCGACTGCTCTGGGCTGTAAAAAAGTCCATGCAATGTCAGGCATATTGAATGAGAACTTTACTAAGCAACAACACGTTGAAACCTTCATCTCAAACATTCGTTTTGCGGCTGATAAGTTTGCTGAGCAAGGCATCGAATTGATGATTGAACCTCTTAATAGCCGTGATGT
This sequence comes from Vibrio sp. 1S139, assembly GCF_041439475.1. Taxonomy (NCBI): domain Bacteria; kingdom Pseudomonadati; phylum Pseudomonadota; class Gammaproteobacteria; order Vibrionales; family Vibrionaceae; genus Vibrio; species Vibrio sp. 1S139. The sequence continues at coordinate 17,407 of NZ_JBGOOD010000018.1, read as the reverse complement.
TCCGAACTATTTTGTGGCGCATCAACGTGAAGCTGTCGAACTGATTAAGTTGGTCGATAGACCAAATGTGAAACTTCAACTCGACCTTTATCACGCGCAAATCATGGATGGTGATTTAAGTACTTTGATTCGTGAAGTTGCTGCTTATACCGGTCATATCCAAATTGCTTCTGTACCAGAGAGGCATGAACCATCGGAAGGCGAACTGAACTACCCACATTTATCTAGTGTTTTGGATGATTCAGGTTACCAAGGTTGGATTGGCTGTGAATATAACCCAAGAAGCACGACAGAAGAGGGGCTTAGCTGGGTAAAAAGTTATTTATAGCGCGGTGTGAATGGCGTTTATATGTAACGAATCATAAAAGTAAAAACTGATTTAGATAACACGGCTTACAGGTAAGCCAACACATAACGATAAAGTGCAATGGGTGACCCGGTATCACCCATATGCACCACCCTACAAATTTTCTAAAAATGAAGAAAGAGACAAAAGGAATATAAAAATGGATGGAGCACTGATAGGCATCGTAATTGGCATTTTAGCCATGATGGGCATAATCATTAAAACAAGAATCCCAGTGGCGCTTGCGATGATTATTGCAAGTATCATCATGGGGCTATTCGCTGGTATGGCACCAACAGAGCTGATCAACGCAATTAAAGCCGGCTTTGGTGGCGTGCTTGGTGGTATTGGTTTGATTATCGCGTTCGGCGTTATCATGGGCGCGTGTTTCGAGCGTTCTGGTGCGGCTGTTAGAATGGCAAAAACGTTTGTAAAGCTGTGTGGTAAAGGTCGTGAAGACTTAGCACTAGGTTTTACAGGTGTACTTGTCGCTATCCCAGTTTTCTGTGACTCTGCGTACATTATTTTACACTCACTTGTTCGCGCAATTTCACGTGACACAGGTAAATCAGCGGTTGGCTTAGGTGTGACTCTGGCGCTTGGCCTACTGATCACTCATGCGCTTGTGCCACCAACACCGGGTCCAGTTGCTGTGGCTGGAATTCTGGGTGTAGATCTAGGTGAATACATGTTATGGGGTTTGATGGTTTCTATCCCTATGATGCTTCTTTCTATGATTTATATTCGCCGAGTAGGTAACGAGTACTACCGCGTACCAAACGGTGAGACATGGATTACTAACCAAGCTGATTGGGCAAACCTTGAGAAAGTAAAAGAAACAGATGACAGAGAGCTACCAAGTAACTTTTTATCATTCGGTCCAATTCTGCTGCCAATCGCATTCATCCTAATCAACACGCTTGTTGGTCAAGGTGACACTGCAATGCACAACGTTATTTCGTTGATTGGTAACCCAGTGGTTGCTGTTGGTATCGGTGTTCTTATGGCGCTATACGGTCTTACTCGTCATATTGAGCGCAAAGACATGGTTAGCTCTATGGATGATGCTCTGTCTACTACAGGTCTAATTCTTGTGGTAACTGGCTGTGGTGGCGCAATGGGTGCAGTACTTAAAGCATCAGGTGCTGGCCCTCAAGTAGCCGAAGCTATCGCGAGCAGCGGTATTCCACCTCTACTTGTACCACTAGCAATTGCTTCAATGCTTCGTCTAATCCAAGGTTCAGCAACGGCATCAATGATGGTTGCAGCAACGATGACGCTGCCATTGGTTGAAACGTTAGGTCTAGACCCAGTATTCGTAGCACTTGCATGTGCGGTAGGTTCGGTTGGCTTCTCTCATTTGAACGATTCATACTTCCACATCATTAACCGTACGTTAGGTATTACTGAACTTGCTGACCAAATTAAGATCTGGTCTGTGTCTTCAACTATCGCATGGGCGATTGGTGCAAGCATCATCATGATTCTAAACTTAGTGTTTGGTAAAGGCGGTACGTTGATCGACCCACTGATTCCAATTGCGGTTCTAGGTGCTGTATTCGTGTGGCTAAAAAGCAAAGAGAAATCACAAGTAAAGACAGCCGTTACTAACTAATACTACTTACCTTTATATACTGCCCCTATTAAGTGATTAGCTTGCTGATCTTCAATAGGGGCATTTTTGGATCGGGCACTCATCAAAATTACTAATCTTTTGGATCTCTCAGTATGAAAATTGTTATTGCACCAGACTCGTTTAAAGAATCTTTATCGGCTGTATCTGTGGCGGCGTGTATTGAAAAGGGCTTTCGTGAAATCTTCCCAGACGCTGAATACGTGACCTTGCCTTTAGCCGATGGAGGTGAAGGTACGGTTGATGTGTTGCTGCAAGGTTTAGTGGGGCAGAAGCGAACACATCGAGTTGAAGGGCCGTTGGGCGCATTGGTTAATGTTGAATGGGCGATGCTTGAGCCATCCGATAGCAACCCGAACAAAACGGCATTGATTGAAATAGCTGCTACATCGGGTTTGGACTTGTTGAAACCAGAGCAGCGTGATCCATTGATTGCTTCTTCATTCGGAACGGGGCAATTGATTTTGGAGGCGATAGAGCAGGGCGCTCAAACGATTATTCTTGGATTGGGTGTGGGTGGCAGTGCAACTAATGATGGCGGTGCAGGTATTGTTCAAGCATTAGGTGGGACACTGTTAGATAATGCAGGGCAAGAGCTTAACCGAGGTGGCGTTGCACTAGCTGATTTATCATCGATTGATCTTACTGGTTTAGATTCACGCTATGCTGATATCGAGTTAATTGTGGCGTGCGATGTCGATAATCCGTTGTGTGGTGATAACGGTGCTAGCCATATATTCGGCCCACAAAAAGGCGCAAGCCCAGAACAAGTTGTGATGCTTGATAAGGCGCTTGAGAATTTTGCTCAACTCAAGTAGTTGAATCGCAAGGTTGTGTTCGTGGGGATGATCCCGTTCACAAGCGTACTGGTTATGGCGCGGCTGGTGGTGCTCCAATGGGGCTTGGTTTGTTGTTTAACATGCAGATTAAACCGGGTATTGAGATGGTGCTTGATGTTTTGCAAGCCGATGAAGTATTGAAAGGCGCAGATTTTGTGATTACCGGTGAAGGGCAAATGGACAATCAAACTCTGCAAGGAAAGACGCCTTATGGCATTGCCAAACGTGCGAGCTTACAAGGCATTCCGACCATAGGGATTGCAGGTTCTTTAGGTACAGAAGTCGAAGCCTTATATGGTGAAATGAACAGCTTGTTTGGTACAGTGCGCTCTCCTCAGTCACTCGAGCAAGTACTGCGAGAAGCTGAATTGAACCTAACCAGAACGGCGAGGAACATTGCCTCAACTCTGAGGTTAGGCCATGCCATTTTTAAATAAACCGAAGTTATACATAGGCTTATTCGCAGTGAAGTTCAATAGGTTTCATAGATAACAACGATAAATATAAACGATTATATTTTCTGCCAACTCAGGTCTATTCTTTATCCATATTGTTTTAGTGGTTTTTAAAGTATTGAATCCACTTAAATCTAAGATGTGGCAACGATGCGATATCTTTAACCTTAAGGAATAGACCATGAGTAAAAAACTGACCACAGCTGCGGGTTGTCCTGTCGCTCATAACCAGAATGTTCAAACGGCGGGCAAACGTGGTCCACAACTTCTTCAAGACGTTTGGTTTTTGGAGAAATTGGCCCATTTTGATCGTGAAGTGATTCCAGAGCGTCGTATGCACGCGAAAGGCTCAGGTGCTTACGGCACATTTACCGTTACACACGACATCACAAAATACACCAAGGCAAAATTGTTCTCTGAAATAGGTAAAAAAACCGACTTGTTTGCACGTTTCACAACAGTTGCGGGTGAGCGCGGTGCTGCCGATGCTGAACGTGATATTCGTGGCTTTGCATTGAAGTTTTATACTGAAGAAGGCAACTGGGATATGGTGGGCAACAACACGCCAGTATTCTTCCTTCGTGATCCTCTTAAGTTCCCTGACTTAAACCACGCGGTGAAACGTGACCCACGCACCAACATGCGTAGCGCGAAAAACAACTGGGATTTCTGGACTTCTTTGCCGGAAGCTCTGCACCAAATTACTATCGTAATGAGTGACCGTGGTATCCCTGCGACTTACCGTCACATGCACGGCTTTGGTAGCCACACGTTCAGCTTCATCAACGCTGATAACGAACGTTTCTGGGTGAAATTCCACTTCAAATCTCAGCAAGGTATTAAGAACCTTTCTGATGCAGAAGCGGCACAAGTGATCGGTGATGATCGCGAAAGCCACCAACGTGATTTGCTAGGCAGCATCGATAACCAAGATTTCCCGAAATGGACGTTGAAAGTACAAGTGATGCCAGAAGCGGATGCAGCGAAGGTTCCATACAACCCGTTCGATTTGACTAAGATCTGGCCTCATGCAGATTACCCGTTGATCGAAGTGGGCGAATTTGAGCTAAATCGTAACCCGCAAAACTTCTTCGCAGAAGTAGAGCAGTCAGCATTCAACCCAGCGAACGTAGTTCCAGGTATCAGCTTCTCGCCAGACAAGATGCTGCAAGGTCGTCTGTTTGCTTACGGTGATGCACAACGTTACCGTTTGGGTGTAAACCATCAGCACATTCCAGTGAATGCGCCTCGTTGCCCAGTACACAGCTACCACCGTGATGGCGCGATGCGTGTCGATGGTAACTTCGGTGGCACATTAGGTTATGAGCCAAACAACGAAGGTCAATGGGCTGAGCAACCAGATTTCGCTGAACCAGCACTGAACCTAGATGGCGCAGCAGCACACTGGGATCACCGCGAAGATGAAGATTACTTCTCGCAACCGGGTGACTTGTTCCGCCTAATGACACCAGAGAAGCAAGCGATTCTTTTTGATAACACTGCTCGCAACCTAGGCGGCGTGCCAAAAGAGATTCAATTGCGTCACCTAAGACACTGTTACAAAGCTGACCCTGCATACGGTGAAGGCATTGGTAAACTGCTTGAAATCGACGTGAGCGAATTTAAGTCGTAATCAATCATCTTGATTCGTTAATTGAAAGGCCGTTGAGTGAATCACTCAACGGCCTTTTTTGATCTCGCTGTTTATTAAGCAACCCTAAATCATTGAAAAATTTAATAATCCACATTGATAGTTTTTACCTATCGAATTGATAAATCTATCCCATTATCTTTGTAAGAGTGATGGGATTATTCTACGACTATCAGTTTATAAAGTAGAAGAGTTTGAGATGAATAAGAGCGCATTAATCGTTGAAGGTGGAGCAATGAGAGGTATTTTTGCTGCTGGAGTTTTAGACGCCTTCATGCAAGACGATTTCCGTCCTTATGATTTTGCCATCGGCGTATCTGCAGGTGTGTCGAATCTGGTTGGCTACTTATCTCATGCACCAAAACGCAGTTATGATGTGATCACCACGATGGCGACGGATAAAACTTTCTTTAATCCTGCTCGCTTTGCCAAAGGCGGTAACTTGGTAGATGTTAAATGGTTATGGAACGAATCCAATCAACGTTATCCGCTCGATTGTGGTGAGTTGTTTTCAAGTATCCCACTTATTGCTGCTGTCACAAATGTCGATACGGGCAGTGCAGACTACTACCATATTAAGCCAGAAAACCTTTCTAATGTTGTTGAAGCAACAACGGCTTTACCTATCGCTTACCGTGAAACTCCGTGTTTCTCTGGTGGCTGTTATACCGATGGCGGTGTAGCCGATTCGATTCCGGTTCGTGAAGCATATCGCCGTGGCGCACGCGATATTACCGTGATTCTGTCTCACCCATTGAGCTACCGAATGAAGCCTCAAAAGCACCAATGGATGCTGAAGAAACTATTAAAGAAATTCCCGAATATTGCTGAGTCGATGGCGGTACGTGCTGAAAACTACAACCAGTCTCTGGAGTTCATTCGTAACCCACCCAAAGATGCGACTATTAAAGTGATAGCGCCACCTGAAGCCTTCGCGGTTAAGCGTTTAACTATGGATCAAAGTACTCTTAATACAGGTTACGAGATGGGCGTCAAAGCCGGTGAAGAGCACCTTGCTATTAGAAAAGGCGTTTATGGTTTAGACACTGAAGATTGTCATTTCTGCGTCTAGGAACGGTTTTAGAATACTGAATAAACGACGAAGCCACGCTGTTCACTTCAGAATAGCGTGGCTTTGTATCTGTAGACCTAGTTTGTTTTTAACTCAGCCTGCTGTTAACTCAATCTGTTATTAAACGAGTTCGTTGCCGCTGGTGTTGCCAGCAAAGAAAGCATCAACACTGGTGAGTGTTGTGTTCGCGATATTGAACAGAGCATCTTTGGTTAAGAAAGCTTGGTGACCTGTGAACAGCACGTTGTGACAAGCAGATAGACGGCGGAACACATCATCGACAATCACGTCATTTGATTTGTCTTGGAAGAACAGCTCTTTCTCGTTGTCATACACATCAAGACCAAGTGCGCCAATCTTACTCTGTTTAAGCGCTTCGATAGCAGCTGTGGAATCCAGTAGTTCACCACGGCTGGTGTTGACAATCATCACGCCGTCTTTCATCTTCTCAAACGCAGTCGCATCTAATAGGTGGTAGTTCTCTTTACTCATTGGGCAGTGTAGAGAAATCACATCAGACTCTTGGTAAAGTTCGTCGAGTTCAACGTATTTAGCGCCTAACTCAACAGCTAACGGGTTTGGATATGGGTCATAGCATAGGATATTCATGCCTAAACCCTTCAGAATTCGCATCGTCGCTAGGCCAATCTTACCCGAGCCAATCATACCGACCGTTTTACCGTGGAAGTTAAAGCCAACTAACCCCTCAAGAGAGAAGTTCGCATCACGAGTGCGTTGGTATGCCTTGTGTAGTTTACGGTTCAAACACATCATCATGCCAACCGTGTGTTCTGCTACCGATTCTGGTGAGTAAGCCGGAACGCGAACCACTTGCAGACCAAACTCTTTGGCTGCGTCTAGGTCGACCTTGTCAAAGCCCGCACAGCGCATCGCGATTAACTTGGTGCCGCCTTGAGCAAGAATCTCTAACACATCTCGCGATAGGTCATCGTTTACAAACGCACAAACCACTTCGTTGTCGTGCGCCATTTTTGCTGTTGTTGTGGTGAGTCGAAAATCGTGAAAATGAAACTCAGCGTTGAGTTCGCCTTTTGCCAGTTCGAATGATTTTTCGTCGTATGATTTTGAGCTAAAAAAAGCAATGTTGAGCATGGCTTCCTCTCTTACCTAAAATATAAATAACCCACTAATTCATTCTCTGAGACGGGATTAAAACTAATAACTCTGTTCAGTGTGCTAGAGTTTTTTTCTCTTGTCTATCACCATTAGTCATTGTAATTGCTATGGTTATTTGATCTTTTGTCTTCACTTATTGAACATTAAAAATCACATTACGAGGTTGCTTGCTTATAAGTTCATCAATATTGAATGAATCTTACTTTCGGGTGTGGAACGTTGAATTTTCCAGTGTGACGGAATACGTAAATGACTCATATAAAACCTCTTCTCTAACTGTTCTTTGAAAGTTGTGCTTCTGTCTAACGAGTGGTGGTTGTTATTTACCAGTAGTTCTCACTGCTGAATTGACCGGGTTTTCTGCGTAAGTGCTTTTCGAAACCTAAGCTAGTTAGCGCTTCGCTTGTGTCACGAACCATTTGCGGATTGCCGCAAAGGTAGAAAAAACTGCGGGTTTGATTGAAAGCGACAGACGCGGCTTGCTCGAGGTCGCCTCCAAGTAACAAATTTGGGATTCGTCCGCGCAAAGTTCCGGTAACTGATTCTCTAGAAATAATTGGCACATATTTAAGTCTCCCTTGAAAGTGATTAACGAGTTGAGTGATACGATCTCGATAAGTCAGGTCTTGCTCTGTTCTTACAGCATGCACTAGAACCAGATTCTTGAATGAAGAGGCTTTGTCTGAAGCCAACTCATTTTGCTGTATCTGCATGCTCTCAAGTATTGAGATAAATGGGCCTACCGCGGTTCCGGTTGAAAGCATCCATAGATCGTCGGCGATCTCTGGGATCTCATCTAAGGTCATAAAGCCACTTGGGTCTTTGCCGACAAAGATGTCATCGCCCATCTTCAACTCATGAAGTTGAGGTGAAAGCTGACCGTTCTGATCCTTAATAATCAAAAATTCCAGATGTTGATGACCTTGTTCGTGCTCTGGCGCGTTCACCATCGAATAGGCGCGTCTTACGAACTCATCCTCACTGTTAAGTAAGCCAAGTTTCGTGAACTGACCTGCCTGATAAGAAGAGACAGGTGCACTAACCTGGAGTGAGAACAATTGATCTGTCCATTCTGTTTTGTTTAGGACTTTGCCTGTAACTAACCATGAGGAATATCTGTCATATCATCCACCTTTAAGAAGAGAAGTTATCTCATTAAGGATACTCAACTATTTACACTTTAGAGTTGCATGTACCACGACAATAATGAGAATGCTTATCAATACTGATTAAAGGTTAATTATTGGGTCGAATGTTGTCAAAAAGACAATATACTATTTGAGTCCAAATGACTCGTGCATGTGTTTTGATTTCGTTTTAATAGACTTTAGCTGGTTGAACATAGTTAACATAGGTTGAGTGGTTTGACCCCTAGGATATTCAATCAATTACTGAAGAGAATAATTTATAGATGCGTATAATGGCGGCTTTCGTTCTCAATATAACTGTGTTTTATGCTTGATAATCTTCGTATGGCCTTGAACGTATTGTTCGTGACCATTAATACTGCATTCACCGCATTGGCTGTGAGCCTGTTTGCCCTAATCAAACTTATTTTGCCAATTTCTGTCGTTCAAAAATCATGCACTCGCTTAGCTAACTTCACATTCTGGTGTTGGGCTTCTCTTAATTTATGGATGTTGAACGCCAATAACGATATCGAATGGCAAGTGGAAGGGGGGGAAGATATTTCGACCAAGCAGTGGTATTTGATGATGTCTAACCACCTAAGCTGGGCAGATATTGTGATTTTGTCTTCAATCCTAAAAGACAAAATGCCGATGACGAAGTACTTCTTGAAACATGAATTGTTGTACGTGCCATTTGTTGGCTTGGCCTGCTGGGGCTTAGATATGCCATTCATGAGACGCCACTCTCGTGAGTTCCTATTACGCAACCCAGAACGCCGTAATGATGATTTTAATGCAATCAATAAAGCGTGTACTAAGTTCAAATTAGCACCGACAACATTGGTTAATTTTGTTGAAGGGACTCGTGCAAACCACGAGAAACTGGCGTCAGCAAAGACCCCTTATCGCCACTTATTGAAGCCGAAAACTGGGGGCGTGGCATTTGCTTTATCTGCAATGGGCCCAATTTTGGATGGCATCGTGGATGTGACCTTAGCTTACCCTGAAAACCAAACCTCTCCGTTTGAAGATATGCTGAAGGGCAAAATGACTAAGGTCGTTGTGCGTATTAAATTGCATCCAATGGATGAGAACGTGAACGGTAATTACTTTGAAGATAAGGCTTTTAAACGTCGCTTCCACAATTGGTTGAACAGCACGTGGAAAGAGAAAGACGTCTACCTTGATACGGTTTATGGGGTTGATAAGCCTTCTGAGGTAGAGACAGTTGACGAGCCTGATGTGGCTTATAAGAAACAAGAACAGTAAGCTAAAACTGAATCGATAGCATTAATAAAGCCGATAGCTCATTGAACTATCGGCTTTTTTATTAATTTGACTTTCTTAATATTCAAACCATTAAGTTAGTACTTACTATGGCTTAACCGCCTGGTAAGCATCAATAATATGCTTTACTTGGCTAGGTTTGCCTTGCTTCTCTTGTCCTTGATAGATACGTAAGTAGTGCTGCAATGTTTTGGCTTTGTATTGCTGTGATACCTTCACTTGTTCATCACAACTTGGTGTCCAGATCTTGTCACCGACGCTTGATATATCGTTAACGTTTTGGCTCTTTTCAGCTTCGCCTTGGTTATTGCTGACCAATAAAATTTCGTAATAACGACGGTTTTCTTCGATCAGAACTTCATCAATAAGACCGAACTTGAGCGCTTTTAAATGGTTTCTTAGCTCGAACTGCTGATGGACTGGGCAAAGCAAAAAATCGATATCTTTGTCTGGATGTTGGCGATGAATGTCGTCGACGAGCTTCTGAGTGAGATCGCCACCGACGCCCGCAATAATAACCAGGTGTTTACCAGTATGTTTCTGGAGCGGAATAGCGGCGACATCCATGCAGTAAACTTGCCATTGGCTGGTAACCGTTTGTTGGTCTGAATTATCTTGCGGAAAGTAACGAGTTAGTTTGTCTTCTAGTCCATTCATCAGAGACGGGACAATATCGACAAAATGAATCTGAGGCGCTTTATTATCCGACAACAGTTGAACACCCAAGAAGCCGTGATCACAACAACAGTCCCAAATATGTTGGTAGTCATTGCTGACAAGGGAATGGAGAGTTTGCAGTCGGTTACTTAGCTTCATAAGGCTCGTGTCGTTAGAAAAGGGGTATTGTCGTGTTGAACGCGCATTGTAATGACTTTCCATAAAAACAAAAGCACCTAGGGTATGAATCCTAGGTGCTTTGTTTTCATCGGTATCCAAGTAAAGGATAAAGTGAGCTTGTTAGGACAACCTATGAAGCCTTTGCAACAGCCCTGATGTGGCCTTCAACTCGATTTTTTCCAAGCTGTTGAGCAATCAACTTTGCTTGCTCCGCCAGTGCTAGAGCTGTATCTGGCTCTCCCTCTATTTGTGAAAAACCGACACTCACACCTAAAGAGAGGCTGATGTCTGGCGTCACAATAGTTTTCTCTGCTACGCCAATTCGGCACTGGTCTAGTTGGAACTTGGCGTCGTTGCCGTCGTTTGCTTTAAATAATACTGCGAACTCTTTGCCTCCAATACGAGCAAGGCATAGTCCTTTAGGCTTCGGAAAGTACGAGCGTAGTGCTTCTGCTGTCAGCTTGATCATCTTGTCACCCACAGCTTCACCATAAGCACGGTTCACGTGGTCAAAATTATCGATATCCAGTAGAGCTATATAGGTTTCAGGCTGGTTGGCGTAGTTTTCCAGTGCAATATTAAAGCTACTTTTGTTGTCTAATTGCGTCATCAAGTCCTTGCTACTCAACTGGTGCTGAAGCAGTAAGTTGGACAGTGAGACTTCAGTGTAATCACGGATCATACGCAGAATACTCTGGCTGATCGGTAAGTTTGCGTTTACGTACAACACTGCGATCAACTGCTTGCGAGAGTGCAAAGGAATACAGTAATGGCGTTGGTGTATTTTGAGTTTACACGCCAGTGGATCGGCGTACTTACCACTTCGGTAAGCCATAGTGTCCGGTGTAAATCGCTCTGCAAGGGCTTTGTCACAATGTACCGTGGATTTGTTTCCGTGATAGTCGATGGTACTGAATGCGTGGTTCTCAAGCTGATAGAGACAGAATTGAATGCCTTTTTGGTAGGTGAAACTATCCAGTATGGATTTTAACTCTCGCTTAAAGCTTACAAGGTCATCGACTTTATTCAGTTGCGACAAGGACACGTTCAAACGATAAGCCAGATAGTTGGCACCAATCCACAATAGCAGGAGTGAGCCCAGTAATAAGCCCGTCAACGTAAATTGATGTGAGCTGGTTAAGATGTCATGGCGGTCAGTGCCCGCAATGAACACCCAATTTAAGCTGTTGTCTGCGTCAAATACCGATATTTTGAAGTTATCTTGATAGTAGTATTCATGTTTACCCGCCAATTCACCTTGAGATAGTTGGTGGCTGATCCCTGCATGGAAGCTGATGGATTTAGAACCGATACGCTGTGGATCCGGGTGGAATACCAGTCGCTCTGTTGCTCTGTCTACAACAAATACATAGCCATTATTAAGCGTTTTTAAATCTCTTAAACCTTGCGTGGTATGCATTAAATCAAACTCAATCCAGATTTCTTCGTTGAGCTTTTCTGCAGTGTGTTTAACGGCGAAAACCCATCGTCCATCGGCTTTTTGGTAAACGGAAGAGATGTAAAAATCTTCTACAACACCGTCTATTGAATGCCATTGTATTGTGGCGATTTGTTCATTGGAAAGAGGAAGGCCACGAGTGGAGACATAATGTTGGGAGTTAGGTTGGTATCGAACGATATCGGAGAAATTTGGTGTTCTTCTTAGAATATTATCACTCAATTCTCTGAATTTTTTATCACCGATTGGAGCCGTTTTAGGCAAGCCTAGACTGGTTTCTAAAAAATAGAGTTTGCCGAATGTGGCTTCGATGTTGGAACGAATGGTAGAGCTTGCGATACGAATGTTTGATGATGATTGTTCTGTTGCTGCTGTTTCTACTTTTTCAAGCTGAGTCATAGCAAGATAGAGCATCCCTCCAGTTAATAAAATAATGTATGGTTTAAAAAGCCGAATTAATGTTTTAGGTAAAGCCATGATATCCAAAGACGTTATAGATTCATTTTTATAGTACGGCAATACTAAACAGTTTCATTAACCACATCAATGCAAATGATTCCATATGGATGAATGATTTTTGTGATATTCAGCTAACAAAAAAGCCAGCTGTAAATATAACTGGCTTCTATGGTTTTCGGTGTTTTATTAAGCTGACTAAGCTTTTGCTTTAATCAAATCAGCCTGATCTGGCGAATAGTGCAAAATTGCCATCGAAGTTGGCGACAACAACATTTCACCTTCTGCATGACCGGGTTTAACGTTTCGCGAGTTGGTATCACAGATGGTTACCCAGTTTTGTTCACGGTCATTCGGTAACGAGAAACGTGCTGGCGCATTGGTTTGGTTGATAAGATAAATTAACTCGTCGCCATCTTTACCAATACCTAAATGCAAAGCGACTGAGCTTAAGCGGTTCCAGTCGTCATGCTCCATAAGTGTGCCATCGACACGGCTCCAGAAGATGCGGTTAGAGTTACGCTTTTCGCCACTGAATGCCTTAATAAACGGCACCATGTATTGCTGACGAGCAGAGATCATTTCAGATAACCAAGTCTTGAAGTAAGTCTTGCGCTCTGAATCTTCCCAGTTAAGCCAGCTGGTCACGCCATCTTGGCAGTAAGCGTTGTTGTTACCTTTTTGAGTATGAGATAACACATCGGCCGTCAAAATATGAGGAATACCAAAAGCAAACAGCAGGCTCGCCATGAAGTTGCGTTTCTGCTTTTCACGTGTTGCGATAACTAACAGGTTTTCGGTTTCACCTTCAACACCGTAGTTTTCAGAACGGTTATCACCATGCCCATCGCGGTTATTCTCACCATTTTCTTCATTGTGCTTGTGCTTGTACGAGACAAGGTCCTGCATGGTGAAGCCATCATGGTAAGTGATGTAGTTGACGGTGAGTTTGTAAGGCCAGTGCGCTGCACTGTAGATATCACGAGAGCCCATTAGGCGTGTAGCAAACTCTTTTAGGTAACCCTGATCACCGCGCCAGAAGCTACGTGTGATGTCTCTCAGCTTGTCATTGCATTCATTCCAACCAAGCGGGAAATTACCCACTTGATAACCATTAGGACCAATATCCCACGGCTCTGCGATTAACTTAGTTTCTTTAAGTACAGGGTCTTGAGCTACGGCTTTAAAGAAAGCAGCCTCAGGGTTGTAGTTGTCACCTTCGCGCCCCAGTGTCGCTGCCAAGTCAAAACGGAAGCCGTCGACTTGGAATTCGCTTACCCAGTAACGAAGCGTATCCATTACTAAGTTGAGTGCTGGCTGGTGGGTAAGGTCGACGGTGTTTCCACAGCCAGTGAAGTTCGCGTAATGGCAGCCATGTTTAATGTAGTAGCGGCTATCGAGTGCTTTTAGGTTGAAGGTGGTTCCGCCTTCCCCACCTTCTGCTGTGTGGTTGTACACCACGTCTAGAATGACTTCGATGCCATTGCGGTGCAGTTCGCGAATCGCAGTCTTTAACTCGTTTACGGCATCTTTCTCTGCGTAGCGAGGGTCAGGCACCATAAACAAGTATGGGTTGTAACCCCAATAGTTCACTTTACCCATGTCTAATAGGTGTGGTTCATGCATGCATGCGGCAATGGGCAAAAGCTGTAGAGAGTTGATATTTTGCTGTTTGTAGAACGCAAGCATTTCAGGGCTCACTAACCCTAAGTAGCGTCCTTTAGTATTGGCAGCCACTTCTGGGTGCAGTTGAGATAGACCTTTTACATGCGTTTCAAAAAGAACGGTATCTTCGCGGCTAATGCGTGGCTTTTCTACATCTTGCCAATCGAAGGTGTCATCAACAACGACACATTTCGCCATAGCAAAGCTTTTTTCATTGGTATATGGCGTGACGTAATCGAGCGGTTCGCTTATTGCTTTGGCATACGGGTCTGAAAGCAGGATAGGGCCATTGTCCGTTTCGGCAATGAAGCCGTATTTTTGCCCCGCTTTAATACCATCAATAAAGACATATCTGATATCAGCGTATTCATTTTCCAATTTATAAGTGGTGAATTCGTCGTTCTCGTCAAAAAGAGCGAGTGAAAGAGATTTACAGTCAGGAGAATAAATAGAGAAGTTGCAGCCAGTGTTACCTAGCGTTGCGCCTAGCGGATAAGGGCGAGCGAGCGTTCTAGTCATTGCTTGATTTCTTGTTCGTTTATCAACATCAGTGAACTATTAGTAAAAGGCTTTGTCACAGTAAGGTCAAGCAACTTCACAGATTAATTACGGTAAAAAAATAATTCACCGATGAAGTTCAAATTATATATTTGAGCTAGATCTCACTTATGTTGAATAATTAGATCTTCGTGCTGTCTACTCCTCCTAGATTAAGTGATCTACCTCTTTAAAATACCATTCTGTATATTTTCTACTCCCCTCTAGTCCCCCTTAATTTAGTTGGGGGTGGAGGAAGTCAAACTTGTCATCCCCTCTTAATATTGACCCCGTTGAAACGAATCAGGGGAAACCCTAAACCTCTCTATCTTACGACTACCATTACTGCCTTTGGTTGCCGCAAGAGAGCAAAAATATAAAAACCTAAAATAAATCGTCCTTAATGGAGTTAAGAATGAAAAAAGTAAGTTTGATTGCTGTTGCAGTGGCAACTACATTAGCTGCTGGCTCTGCGTTCGCTGTAGATTTTAATGGCTACATGCGTGCTGGTACTGGTATTAGCGGTAACGGTAACGGCGACGTATCAGTAAATAAAAACGGTATTGGTCGTCTAGGTAACGAAAATGACAACTACTACGAGTTTGGTCTAGCTGAAGAACTAAAAACTGGCGAGCAAACGTGGCGCGTAGAATCTATGATTGCTCAAGGCAACAACGGTTCTAATGGTTGGGAAGACGGTGATTTCAACGTTGCACAATTTGCTGTTAAAGCTAAAGGCGTGATCGCTTCAGACAAAGAAGCAACGCTTTGGGCTGGTAAAACATACTACCAACGTAAAGATATCCACATCACTGACTTTTACTTCCTAAACACGTCAGGTACCGGTGGTGGTATTGAAAACTTATCTATTGGTGACCAGAAGCTTTCTGTTGCGCTGATTCAAGACGGTGACCACGACGAGTCTACAGGTTACATTTTTGATGCTCGTCTAGCGAACATTGGCCTATGGCAAGATGCATCTCTAGAGCTAGCATTAGCGTACAACTTTGCAACTGACTCTGATGATAAGAGTGAAGAAGCGGATGATGGCCTACTAGCTTCTGCGATCATTCACCAAGGTATGGATAACGGTTTCCACCAAACTATCCTTCAATACGGTACTAACGGTTACGGTGTTCAGGCGGCTAACTTCTGGGGTTCAGGTACATACTACGCTCGTGGTACTGAAGCATTCAACGATGCATCTGGTTTCCGTTTGATCAACTGGGGTGTAATGAACCTAGGCGAATCTTGGGAAATGGGTCACCAACTAGCATACCTATCTGGTAGCGACATCGGTGGTCAAGCTGCAGGCGTTTACACAAACAAAAACTTTGATATCGACCAGTACTCTGTAGTTGCTCGTCCAATGTTCAAGTGGAACGACACTATGCGTACTATCTTCGAAGCAGGTTACAATGCTGGTGAGAAAATTTCAGACAGCGGTTTAGCTAAAGAAGATTTCGGTAACGCTAAGTTCACAGTAGCTCAAGCTTGGGCTATGGGTGACAGCTTCTGGGCTCGTCCTGAAATTCGTGTTTACGGTTCTTACATCCTAGATACTGAAAACAAAGATGCATTCAACGGCGACGATACTGAGTACGTGTTCGGTATCCAAGCTGAAGCTTGGTGGTAAACACTTAGCTTAACAAATCCTAAACTGTCCTAATTCATAGCCGGCTCGCGTCGGCTATTTTTTTAAGGAATGTACGATTAAGTTGATCGTTCCCTAGGTGAATAGTTCTCTTTGTGGTAATTAAAGTTAGTAAATTTCTTAAAAAAATAACAAGAAGGAAGGGTTATGTATTTTAAAGCTCTAATGTTGAGTGGTTGTGTTGCGTTGGCCGGTTGTCAATCTGCACAAGTAGTCGAGCAAGTGCAAGTGGCACAGGCTGAACAAGTTAACTCTATTGCTGGTCTTCAATTTGCCCCGATGAAGCTTCCAAGCTCGGCAATTTTCGATGTAACACCAGACAGTCAAATTTTAAACTATCAGGGTATAAACAGCCCTGTAGTAGCGATCGAGCTACCAGCGGATCGCGGTGAATACTCTATTAAGATCACCAGCATGATCGGTGATACAGCATTTGTGCCGAATGCCGTGATTTACGATAAAAACGGTCGCGAGTTAGAGCGTTATGGCAAAGAGAGCTTCGAATACGCGAAGCCTAGGTTGCATTTGGGCAACCGTCTTGTTGCAGAAAATGATTTTTACCCACCGACAACTGCTGAATCTGTTTACTTAGTTATCTATACAGAGCAAGAAGATCTTGGTGGTTTTACTAATGTCATTCACCCTGCACGTTTAGATGCGGAAGGCCGCGGTAACTACCTGCCAGAAGTAGAAGACATCCCCGTTCCAAACGCGAATGTCGGTAAGATTGAAGTGACTATTGATAGAGTGGGCTTCTTCTCATTTGGCTCTAGCAGTGAATCTAACGCTAAACCAGCGGCAGCAGCTAAGGTTGAGACTATTCAACCAGAAACACAAACTTACTACCATAATGCCATTCAAGCAGCAGTAGACGCAGACAATATTCCCAAAGCACTTAGCTTATTAGATGAAGCAAAAGCCCTTGGTATTGAAGGTGCACAAGAAGCCTTTGTAAAAGCTGTCAATAAAAAGTAATCAAACGGTTTGTATATACTGAATGATATGAAAATAAGGGCTCCTAGTTAGGGGCCTTTTTTATTGTTTGCGATAAGAGATAAGAGATAAGAGATAAGTGAAAAGGAACATTTATATTCACTGAATACTTGGGTTTTAAATAACCACTGGCTTACACATAATAATTAATGGCTAATATAAATAGACGTTATTGGTCGTTTATGGTTTTGATTGACTAACGGCGTTGTTGATCAAATCAGCTTGAGGTTCAACGACGCCATATTTGACTAATCGT
>NZ_JBGOOD010000017.1:0-77590 GCF_041439475.1 Vibrio sp. 1S139 | reverse complement strand
AACCACCGACACGAGGATTTTCAATCCTCTGCTCTACCGACTGAGCTATCCGGGCAACGGAGCGCTATTAAACGGATTTTCTGCATAACCGTCAACTCCTTTTTTGAAAATAATTAAAAAAACCGTTCGTTCGTTGTTTTTTTATTCAAAAGTGAGGGTTATGTTTTACCTTGGTTAAATTCTTTTTTGAATTGCGTTACTTTTTCGAGGTATCGGCGCGACTCTTTATTTGGATGCTTCTTGGTAAGCGCCCAGTAGGCTTGGCTCGGTTGCAGCGAGTTTAAGTCTTGCATTGCTCGCTTTCTGTCCTTACTGAAGGTATTGAGTACGCCACCAGTACCGCCGTTATAGGCTGAAATCATACTGTATTCAAGCGTTAATGGGTTTTTTACGTCTTTCAAATAACGATTTTTAAGGATGTAAAAGTATGCGGTGCCAGCATCAATGTTGTTTTCTGGATTGAATAAGTACTCAGGGCTTGGTTCACCAGGTTTCTTTTTGACGTGTTCAAATACATCTCGACCAGCGGTTTTAGGTACCACCTGCATAAGACCATAAGCATTAGCCCAGCTTACGGCGTACGGGTTGAAGCTACTCTCTGTCTTGATGATAGCGTAGATTAAATCTTCAGGGATGTCATAACGCTGAGACGCTCGTCGAACGATGTCGGCATATTGATAACTACGCTGGCTAGCGTGGTCGGCCACCATTGGGATTTCAACGTAGTAGGCTTTTTTAAAGTCGACTTCTTTGGTTTTTAGGTTATTCGCGATCAGGTAATCCGCAAACTGGTTCGCTCGCCAAGTCCATTGAATGGGCTTTTTTTCTTGGTCTACGACCTGATTATAGAGGAAAGGTTTGCCTTCTAGCTTGATGCTTTTAGAAGAGAATAGATCGACATGCGCCGGATCATCTGGCGTCAAAAGGGTCGTCATGATCGCATTTTTGAGGTGTTTTTTCGGTTCGGTAGAGGAAACCGTTTCCACCGTTATCAGGCCTTGGCTAAAATTCACTTCTGAACGACTTAAGTAATTATCTATGTATTTCACATAGTTACTCTTACCTGCTATCTTGATTTCACTGCTACCCCAACGTTTTTGAATGTTGCCTGAAAAGCTATCTATTAATGAATCTAGCGCCCCGGTATCTTTTTCAAATTGTCCGGGTAGCTCAGCTAAATTCTTCACAAACCGGTTGGTTGGCTCGTAATTGACATCATAAATGCTTTCGACAAATTCACGGCTGCAGCCAGTTAATAACATGGCTGTTAGGAAGTAACTTAGCTTTTTCATAGTTCCTCATACAAAAATGACATCGCAGCGTTAACCATGATGTCATTAAAAATTGCTTAAATAAATGTCTTATTCGCTTGGTGGAGTATAGCCATCAATTACGACATCTTTACCTTCAAAAAGGAAGTTAACCATCTCAGTTTCAAGAAGTTTACGATGCTCAGGATCCATCATGTTTAGCTTCTTTTCATTGATAAGCATAGTTTGCTTGCTTTGCCATTGTCCCCAAGCTTCTTTAGACACGTTGTCAAAGATACGCTTACCTAAGTCACCTGGGTAAAGTTGAAAATCTAGGCCTTCAGCATCTTTTTGAAGGCGAGCACAAAATACAGTGCGGCTCATAGTGGTTCCTCTTATCGCGTTCGTTGATTCAAACGTCGTCGTTCAGTTCAAAGGGTAGGCTCTCAATAAGCTGCTTTACAGGAGCGGCTAGGCCAATTTCTTCCGGTTTTGATAAGTTATACCAGAGACCTTTAGCCCCTTCCATTATCAAATCTGGTTGTTTATCTAATTTCACTAATACTGGCGTGATATCTAAGTGGTAGTGGCTGAAAGTGTGTCTAAACGCAATCATGGTCTTGATCGAATTGGTTTGAGTGTCTTTGATCGAACGAAGATCTAGTTGATGTTCGATCTCTGCGTTTTCATTTTGAGGGAAACAAAACAATCCGCCCCAGATACCAGATTGAGGGCGCTGTTCGAGCCACACTTGGTTGTCGTGATACAGAATCACAAACCATGTGTCTTTTACTGGCTTTTCTTTCTTAGGTTTTTTGCCAGGGAAGTCGAGCTGTCTATCGAGCTTCTTGGCCTCACACATGCTTTCAATCGGGCACAAGGTGCACTTAGGCTTGCTACGGGTACAAACCATGGCACCCATGTCCATCATTGCTTGGTTGTACTTATCGACATCTTTGTTCGGAGTATGTGCTTCGGCGTGTTCCCAAAGCTGGTTTTCGACTTTCTTTTGCCCCGGCCAACCTTCAACGGCAAAACTTCTCGCAAGCGTTCGTTTTACATTGCCATCAAGAATCGCATGAGGAAGTTTATGAACCGATGATAAGACGGCTGCTGCTGTTGAGCGACCAATCCCCGGTAGCGCGTTCATCTCTTCGATAGACAGCGGAAATTCACCACCATATTGCTCAGCAACGATCTTGGCTGCTTTATGTAGATTGCGAGCTCGTGCGTAATAACCAAGCCCTGTCCATAAGTGGAGTACCTCATCTTGTTCGGCGTTCGCTAGGTCGATAACCGTTGGAAAGCGTTCTAAGAAGCGTTGGTAGTATGGAATCACCGTAGCAACCTGAGTCTGCTGAAGCATGATTTCAGATAGCCAAACGGTGTAGGCGGTTTTGTTTTGTTGCCAAGGCAATTCTTTACGCCCGTAGGCGTCATACCACTTTAATATGGCGGTTGCGAAAGGAGTCACGACATGCTCTATGCTTTGCTATTATTAGAAGCGAAATTGCACCACACTTAACGTTGGATGTAAAACAGACAAATTGTGTGGGAATTTATCCACGGAAAGACTTGCACCGGAGGCAATTCTTTGGATAATCCCCGCTTTGATTAATCAATGTGCAGGCAAAAATCAATGAGTGAAGTGACCACTAACGAATATACTGAAGACGGCAAACTGGTTCGTAAGATCCGTAGCTTTGTTCGCCGCGAAGGCCGCTTAACAAAAGGCCAAGAGAACGCGATGAATGAATGTTGGCCAACAATGGGTATCGACTACAACCCAGAGCTTCTTAACTGGAAAGAAGTATTTGGCAACGATAACCCGGTTGTACTAGAGATTGGCTTCGGTATGGGTGCATCACTGGTTGAAATGGCAAAGAACGCACCTGAGAAAAACTTCTTAGGTATTGAAGTTCATAGCCCGGGTGTTGGTGCGTGTTTAGGTACAGCTCGCGATGCTGGCGTAACTAACCTGCGTGTAATGTGTCACGATGCTGTAGAAGTATTTGAACACATGATCCCAGATAGCAGCCTGCATACTCTGCAACTGTTCTTCCCTGACCCATGGCACAAAGCTCGTCACCATAAACGTCGTATCGTTAAGGCTGAGTTTGCAGAGATGGTTCGCGGCAAGCTTCAACTTGATACTGGTGTTTTCCACATGGCAACAGACTGGGAAAACTACGCAGAACATATGATTGAAGTGATGAACGTAGCTCCAGGCTTCGAAAACATCGCTGAAGATGGTGATTACATCCCTCGTCCGGATGAGCGCCCGCTAACTAAGTTTGAAGCTCGTGGCCACCGTTTAGGTCATGGTGTTTGGGACATTAAGTTCAAGCGTACTAAGTAACTTCGAATCAAATTAAGTGAAGGGTAATCCGACTTAGGGTTTAACCCCTACACTTTATGGGATTGATTAAAGCCAACATTATTGTAATGTTGGCTTTTTTGTCCTTAGGCTTTTATTTCAGTAAAGGCTTAACGACAGAAAGTAATACCAATCACAGTAAGTAAGTGATCAGAAATAGCGTAGGAAAAAGGCTTGAGAACAAGGCAGCATTTTTCGATAAGTAGTTACTCTACAATCAAAAATTCTAACGCAGTTATCGAGCATTTTAACAAGCTAGAGTGAGCAGTTATTTACTACGATTGGTATATGTTACACCCCTACAAAAATAACAATATAGAAGTAAGCGCACATGAAACCAACTCAAGCTATTTTGGCCGAGATCTTAGACGAAGTTCGTCCTTTAATTGGACAGGGAAAGGTCGCTGATTATATCCCTGCACTGGCTCGCGTATCGAACCAGAAACTGGCGATCGCGGTATACACCAATGAAGGTGAGGTGATTAAAGCAGGCGATGCTGAAGAAGCATTTTCTGTGCAATCTATTTCTAAAGCCTTGAGCCTGACGCTAGCTATGGTGCTATATAAGCCTGAAGAGATTTGGCAAAGAGTAGGCAAAGAGCCTTCTGGTCAAGCCTTTAACTCGATGATTCAGCTTGAGATGGAGTATGGTATTCCCCGCAACCCGTTCATCAATGCGGGGGCAATTGTCGTTGCAGACCTACTACAAAGCCGCTTGTCTGCGCCTAGGCACCGCTTGTTAGAGTTTGTGCGTCAGTTATCGGGTGATACTCATATTGTGTATGACAAGGTGGTAGCGGCTTCAGAAATGATGCACAGCGATCGTAATGCTGCCATTGCTTATTTGATGCGTTCATTTGGTAATTTTGAGAATGATGTTATCCCAGTTCTGAATAACTACTTCCACGCTTGTGCGCTTAAAATGACGTGTGTGGATTTGGTAAAAACCTTTAGCTATTTAGCAAACAAAGGCGTGTCGGTTCAAACCAAGAAAGAGATCATCACGCCAGTTCAAACCAAGCAGTTGAATGCTTTGCTTGCGACGTGTGGCTTGTACGATGGGGCTGGTGAGTTTGCCTACCGTGTTGGTATGCCAGGAAAATCGGGCGTTGGTGGCGGTATTATTGCTATCGTTCCTGGCGAAATGACGATTGCGGTGTGGTCTCCAGAGCTTGATCCTTCTGGCAACTCGCTCGCAGGTACTAAGGCTCTAGAGTTGCTTTCAGAGCGAATTGGTCGTTCTATTTTCTAAGAGAAAGATTCGAGCACGGACGTTGTCCTATAGAACGCTTCGCTCCGAGAGAGGGCTATAAAACAAAAAGGGTTGACCCTAAAGCCAACCCTTACGCAATGCTTCTCGAATCTCGAATCTCGAATCTCGAATCTCGAACTACTCGTCTTCTTCTGCCATAAAGGCTTCTAACAGATCATTGAGAAACAGCTTTCCTTTTTCAGTGATCTGCCAGTGAGTGTCGGTTTCCTTCAAGCAGCCTAGCTCTTTTGCCCATTCAATCGTTTTTTGAATCGAGTCAAAACCAAGCCCTGTCGTATCAATGAAATCCTGCTTTGGACATGCTTCCATTAACCTAAAGCGGTTCATGAAAAATTCAAAAGGGCGGTCTTCATTCGGCACTTCAAATTCATCTGATAGATAAGGTTTTACCATGTTTTGGTACGCAGCTAGATAGCCTCTAGGGTGCTTAACCTTAGTGGTACGAACAATGCGTCCATCTGTAAAGCTCAGCTTGCCATGAGAGCCACAGCCAATACCTAGATAGTCACCAAAGCGCCAGTAGTTGAGGTTATGTTGGCACTGATATCCCGGCTTGCTGTAGCCTGAAATTTCGTACTGCACATACCCTGCGTCTGCGAGCTTCTTATGGCCTAGGTCGAAGATATCCCAAAGGTCATCATCATCAGGCAGCGTTGGTGTTTTGTAATAGAACATGGTGTTAGGTTCTATTGTTAGCTGATACCAAGATAAGTGCGGAGGGTCGAGTTCTATCGCTTTATCCAAATCAGCCAACGCTTGTTCAATACTCTGTTCGGGTAAGCCGTGCATTAAGTCTAAATTGAAACTATTCAATCCAATCTTATGCGCTAAATGAGCAGCATTTACCGCTTCATCTTGACCATGAATACGCCCAAGTCTTTCCAGTTTCTCTTGCTCAAAACTTTGCACACCCACCGAGATTCGAGTAATGCCTGCCTTTTGGTAACCTGCAAAACGCTCAGCTTCGATAGTTCCCGGGTTGGCTTCCATGGTGATTTCTATTTCAGGTTTGAACGGGATGCGCTGTTCAATGCCTTGTAACAATCGGCCAATTCCTTCAGGAGAAAACAGGCTTGGGGTACCGCCACCAATAAAGATCGAATGCAGTGGGCGAGGCATACCATTGAGCTGATATTTTTCGATATCAGTATCGAGATCTTCAAGCAGTGCATCGATGTACTCTTTTTCAGGGATCTCGGCTTTCAGAGCGTGAGAGTTAAAATCACAATACGGACACTTTTGTACACACCATGGGATGTGTACATAGAGGCTAAGTGCGGGTGGTATTAGCGCTGCATTGTGCATTACAGAGCTTGCTCCTTGAGAGTCTTGAATAGTGACGCAAGCGCTTTACCACGGTGTGACAGTTGCTTCTTACGCGAAGATTCAAGCTCTGCTGAGGCGCAGTTATCTTCTGGTACAAAGAACACAGGATCGTAGCCAAAGCCATTCTCACCGTGTTCTTCAGTAAGAATACGACCTTCCCATTTACCGTGACACACTAGAGGTGTTGGATCATTCTCGTGACGCATTAGCACCAACACACAGTGGAAACGCGCAGTACGCTTTTCAGTTTCGACACCTTGCATCGCATCTAATAGTTTTTTGATGTTCTGCTTATCGGTTGCCCCTTCACCTGAGTAACGCGCTGAATAGATACCTGGCGCACCATTTAAGTAATCAACCTCTAAACCTGAGTCGTCAGCAATGGCTGGCAGCCCTGTTTCTTTCGCTGCGTGGCGAGCTTTGATGATGGCATTTTCAATGAAAGTCGTTCCTGTTTCAGCGACTTCTGAAACGTTAAATTCACTTTGCGCGACAACGTCAAAACCAAACTCAGACAGAATATCTGCCATCTCGCGAACT
Organism: Vibrio sp. 1S139; assembly: GCF_041439475.1. Lineage (NCBI taxonomy): Bacteria > Pseudomonadati > Pseudomonadota > Gammaproteobacteria > Vibrionales > Vibrionaceae > Vibrio > Vibrio sp. 1S139. The sequence goes on along the minus strand of NZ_JBGOOD010000017.1, from coordinate 70,824 downwards.
TTACCTTGGTTGCCTGTTGCTAAAACAATCTTACTCATGGGAATGTAGCTCTAAATAAGTTAATAAATGAAAAGTAAGGTTTGAGCTTACTCTTCTATATAGAATTTCTGTGTGAAACGCAGTGGACCAGTGCCTTTTAGGCCTGCGTTCACATCGATGTCGAAGGTGATGTTTTCTTCGTGAGTTACGGGGAACTCAGCAAGGTAATAAATCGCATCGCCTTCTTTGATTTCTCGAAACTTCAAAGTACGGGTGTTTCCAACGAGGTTCTTCGCTGTTCCCGTAATTTTAGCCGTTGTCGCAGGCTTGCCTAGAGAAGCCTTGTCTAACACGCTGATGTTGAGGATTGCTGAGTATCCATTTCGCTTAAGTTTGTATTGCTTAGCGACTTGCGAAGTTAAGAACGTGGAATTAAAAGCCGAGTAATGAACCTCGACATCCTTAATGTTCTTAAATTGCCCTGCTGAGCTTGGTAAGGCAACAAGAGCGGTGAGTAGTGCTGTTATCCATAAACGCATAATGACTCCAATAAATAGCAAAAAGCCATCATAGGATGGCTTTGACTTCAGTTGGGATTTGGCTTGGCGAGCATATTCGAACTTGCTTGTGCCGACCGAGATCTCCCTTTTCTATCTTAATTTGCCCTTTTGCGACCTTAAACTGTTTCGCAAGGTATTTCGCTAAGTGGGCGTTGGCTTTGCCATCTACTGGTGGAGCAGTTATGGCAATTTTGAGTTCCTCACCATGCAAGCCAACAATCTTGTCTCGGCTTGCCTTGGGTTGGATATAGAGCCGAAGAAGAATATCGTCTTCTTCGGCCCAAACCGCTTTTGGCATCGTCAAAGTACCTGATGTTCGTACTTGAATTATAGCTGATACCAAATAGGACCAATCATGTCGCCCATTAGGAAGTTCGCAAACTGTAGAACAATGAACAGAACCAGCACACTTAGATCGAAGCCACCCATATCCGGTAGGATACGGCGGATAGGCATTAGCATTGGCTCAGTCAGTTGATGGAACACGTACTCGATTGGGCTACGGCCTTGGCTAACCCAGCTAAGGATTGCACGGATTAGCAGAACCCAGAAGATCAAACCACCCGCCGCTTTTAGCAAAGATAGTGCACCAAAGATCAGGAAGCTGATATCGAACACAGCTGCGCCGCCAGAGATAATCAGGTTGAGAGCAACGAACTTAAGCACACACAGCACATAAGCAAAAATAACCGTCGCAAGATCTAGGCTGCCGATTGATGGAATAACTCGGCGCAGTGGGGCAACAACTGGTCGTGTCGCTTTTACGATGAATTGTGAGAATGGGTTGTAGAAATCTGCACGTGATGCTTGTAGCCAGATACGCAAGATCACAACCATGATGTAAAGATCAAAAACGGTCGAGATCAGAAAGCTCATCGAGTTCATATTGTTTCCTTTTTCGGATTTACTTGCCGCTTAGATATAACCCGAGCGACAAAATGCTTAAAACAGTTTTTCCATCTCTTCAGCTCGAGCGACCGCCGCTTGCATGGCTTTGGCTACGATGTCTGATAGTTGATGTTCATTGAACGTGCGCAATGCTTCTGCAGTTGTTCCGCCTTTTGAAGTCACTTGTTCACGCAGTGTCGATAATTCAGTATTTGGATTCGCTACCACCATCTCTGCCGCGCCTAATGCAGACTGCTGCACTAATTTACGAGCGGTTTCTTGGTCGAAGCCTTGGTTGATTGCCTCAACTTGCATCGCTTCCATAAACAGGAAGAAGTAAGCTGGAGCACTCCCCGCCGCCGCAATGATGTTGTTGATACCAGATTCTTGTTCAACCCAGCTCACTTCACCTACAGCTTGCATCAGCTGAGATGCAAAGTCTTTATCATTTTGGCTGACCGTTGAATCGGCATAAAGACCGCTCATTCCTTTACCTAGCAGTGATGGCGTGTTTGGCATCACACGAACAAGGTTCAGTTGGCAGTTTAACATCTCATTGAGTCGATTCGCATTAATACCCGCAGCAATGGAGATAACCAGTTTGTTGCTAAAGTCGATGCTTTGTAAGGGTTTACATACATCAGCCATCATCTGTGGTTTCACTGATAACACAACAACGTCTGCTTTTTCAGCTGCGGCAATATTATCGCTGGTGGTATTGATGCCGTATTCTTGTTCTAACGGCAGCCTTCTGGTTTCTGAAGGTGCTGTCGCAGTAATCTTTTGCGCTGGGTAACCACTAGCAACTAAGCCAGCTACAATTGAGCGAACCATGTTTCCCGCCCCAATAAAGGCGATGTTCTTATGTACCATATATAAAATCCTGAGCGTGTCGCTGCGCGGATAAGGCGAAGCGGTATCAATACTTGTACTTGTCGTTACTTACTACGGCTATTTCGCGTAATCACGAGCGCCGAAAATAGCTGTTCCAATACGAACCATTGTGCTGCCAGCCTCAACTGCTGCATCCATATCACCACTCATCCCCATCGAAAGGGTATCAATGTCTGAATACTTCGCGGCTAGCTTGTCTTTAAGCTCTGCCAGTTGAGAAAATGCATTAAGCTGAGATTGATAGTCAGATACGTTTGCAGGAATCGACATCAATCCTCTTAAGGTGAGGTTGGGGAGCGATGAAATCAACTCCGCGAGTGCAAAAACTGTCTCTTCTGAGGTTCCAGATTTGGACTCTTCACCACTGGTGTTTACCTGAATCAACACTTGCAAAGGTGGAAGTTCGCTTGGTCGTTGATCATTAAGCCTTTGTGCGATCTTATCGCGATCGACGGAATGCACCCATTGAAAGCTTTCCGCGATTGGGCGGGTTTTATTGGATTGAATTGGGCCAATAAAATGCCACTCTAAATTTAGGTTAGAATGTTGTTCTGAAAAGTGTTTTACTTTATCGACACCTTCTTGAACATAGTTTTCACCAAAGGCAACTTGGCCTCCGAGTGCGGCTTCTAGAATCGCATCAATAGGTTTAGTTTTGCTGACGGCTAAAAGTTGCACGGACTCTGGAGCTCGTCCGCACTTTTGCTCAGCACTACGAATCTGTGAGGTGATTTGTTCGATATTTTGTTGAATACTACTCATAGCTGACTTTACTTAAGGGAAAATAAATGGATATCACTGAGTTACTAGATTTTAGTGTAAAGCATAACGCGTCAGATCTACATCTTTCTGCGGGTGTATCTCCAATGGTACGTATAGATGGTGAAGTAAGGAAGCTTGGAATCCCAGCTTTGAGTCATGCTGATGTGCATCGTTTGGTTTTTGAGATCATGAGCGATTCACAACGCGGCGAGTTTGAAGAAAAACTGGAAGTCGACTTCTCTTTTGAATTACCCAATGTTGGTCGCTTTCGTGTTAATGCGTTTAACCAAGCCCGTGGCTGCTCAGCTGTCTTTCGAACTATCCCTGTCGAAATCCCGACTTTAGATCAGTTAGGTGCACCTGAGATCTTCGAAAGGATTGCTAACTACGAAAAAGGGTTAGTGCTCGTCACTGGTCCAACTGGCTCTGGTAAATCAACGACTCTTGCGGCGATGGTTGATTACGTAAATCGCAACCACAATAAGCATATTCTGACGATTGAAGACCCGATTGAATTCGTTCACACCAATAATAAATGCCTAGTCAACCAGCGTGAAGTTCACCGTGATACTCACAGTTTTAAAGCGGCACTGCGCAGTGCCTTACGTGAAGACCCAGACGTGATTCTGGTTGGTGAACTTCGTGACCAAGAGACGATTAGCTTAGCGTTAACCGCAGCAGAAACGGGTCACTTGGTCTTTGGTACTCTGCACACCAGTTCTGCGGCTAAAACGATCGACCGTATTATCGATGTGTTCCCAGGTAGCGATAAAGATATGGTTCGTTCGATGTTGTCTGAATCACTGCGCTCGGTGATAGCCCAGAAGCTGCTAAAGCGTGTTGGTGGTGGTCGTGTGGCGTGTCATGAAATCATGATGGCAACACCTGCGATCAGAAACTTGATTCGTGAAGATAAGGTTGCGCAGATGTACTCGATCATTCAAACGGGCGCAGCGCACGGCATGCAGACCATGGAACAAAATGCGAAGCAGCTGATGGCGCAGGGCTTGGTTGATTCGGAAGAGGTCGAGAAAAAGATCGAAATTGAAACCTCAATGTTTTAATTAAGGTGTACATAATGGAATTGAATCAAATCCTTGAGGGAATGCTTTCTCAAAAGGCATCGGATCTTTATATCACGGTTGATGCGCCAATCCTTTTTCGTGTGGATGGTGAATTACGCCCTCAAGGAGAGAAGCTGAATGCGGCTCAAGTTGCTCAATTACTTGATGCGATGATGGAACAAGACCGACGTGATGAATATCAGCAAACGCGTGAGGCTAATTTTGCGATTGTGCGTGACTTTGGTCGTTTTCGTGTCAGTGCATTCTTTCAGCGAGAGCTACCTGGAGCGGTCATTCGACGTATCGAGACTAACATCCCAACCTTTGAGCAACTAAAGCTTCCTGATGTACTACAGGACCTATCAATAGCTAAGCGCGGACTTGTGCTGGTGGTTGGTGCGACAGGCTCTGGTAAATCGACCTCAATGGCTGCAATGACAGGCTATCGCAACACCAATCGCTCGGGACATATCTTGACGGTTGAAGACCCTATTGAATTTGTGCACGAACATAAAAAGTGCATCGTGACGCAGCGTGAGGTCGGGCTCGACACCGAGAGTTACGAAGTCGCGCTTAAGAACTCGCTACGCCAAGCACCAGACATGATCTTGATTGGCGAAATCCGTAGCCGTGAGACCATGGAATACGCGATGACCTTTGCTGAAACGGGTCACTTGTGTATGGCAACCTTGCACGCCAATAACGCTAACCAAGCGCTAGAGCGTATTCTTCATTTGGTGCCGAAAGAGCAGAAAGAACAGTTCTTGTTTGACCTATCGATGAACCTGCGTGGTGTGGTCGCTCAGCAATTAATCCGAGATAAGAATGGCAGCGGTCGCCATGGCGTGTTTGAGATTCTACTCAACAGCCCGCGAGTGTCTGACTTGATTCGTCGTGGTGAGTTGCATGAACTAAAAGCGACGATGGCTAAATCGAAAGAGATTGGTATGCAGACTTTTGACCAAGCTTTGTATGACTTGGTGCTTGCAGGCAAGATCAGTGAAGAAGACGCATTCCACAGTGCTGATTCCGCGAATGACTTACGCTTAATGCTAAAAACCAGACGTGGTGATGATGACTACGGAACCGGTGCTTTGGCTGGCGTGAAGATTGATATGGGTTAGATTGATGCTGAATGCTAAAAAAACCGCTGTGAAGGCGGTTTTTTTTGGTCTGGATATATTAGTGGTTGCCGTAACTATTGTTGTTACCAGAATATCCTCGTTCCTTCTCTAATTTGATTTTTGTCGGATATTGTTCACCGGTATAACCTGCTGAGCCTCCGCTCATAGAGCTACATGCTGTGATTGCTAGAGAAGCGAAGATGACTAGAAAAATTTTCATATGAACTCCCACGTCCTTATTATGAATTGCACTGGTACTACGGCGTGAAATTCGTGTGGGATCATAAATTAGCTCAAATGTTAATCGCTTAGTTTTAACTAAGAATATTGTGCTTCAAACCAGCTCTCTAAAATGACGACTGCAGACTGGTTATCGACATTACCTTTACTTAGTGCTTTGTAGCCGCCCATTTCAAAAAGGTCGGCCCTTGCTTCTGTGGTCGAGAGTCTTTCATCATGTAGTTCAACATCGACACCAAATCGTCCTTTAAGGCGGTTAGCGAACTTCTTCGCTCTAGGTGTAATGGTTGCTAAGTCTTTACCATGAAGGTCGGTAGGAAGGCCGACTACAATCAGGTTCGGCTGCCACTCCTTAATTTGTTTTTCGATATCGTCCCAATTTGGGATGCCATCTTTGGCTTTAAAAGCTTTTAGAGGGCTTGCGGTGCCCGTGATTTCTTGTCCTATCGCACTGCCGATACTTTTTGTACCGTAGTCAAATGCCATAATTGTTCGTGACATGGGGTTTCCAAATTTATCTGTGTTTGAGAGTGTCTGTTTATTTTATTTAGCTGATTTGAACTAGGCGTGGCCAGCGTCTGCTGAAAGCTGAGCCGCATTTATTCCTAACATCTGCACGGCGACTTTCCAGCGGTCAGAAATCGGTGTATCGAAGATGACCTTCGGATCGGCTTCAACGGTTAACCATGAGTTCTCGGTCAGTTCGGTTTCCAGTTGTCCCGGTTCCCATCCTGCATACCCAAGTGCGACTAAATAATTCATCGGCTCATCTTCTGTGCCCAACACCATCAAGATATCTTTTGAAGTCGTCACCGAGATTTGATCTGTCATGTTGATGCTGGATTGATAGCTGCCTTTAGGTTTGTGCAAAATAAATCCACGGTCTTCTGCGACCGGTCCACCATTCAATACAGGCTTATCAAGACTTGCTTGGTTGGGTTTTGGCTGATCAGAATCAACCTCAACTTGCTTAAGCATGCTACCGACAGTGACATCAATAGGGGCGTTGATCATCAAACCCATCGCGCCTTCGTCATTGTGCTCACAAAGGTAAATCACCGAATTTTGAAAGTATGGGTCTTTCATTCCGGGCATAGCAACCAGAAAGTGGTTCGTTAAATTCATAGAGCCTCCTGCCAGTGTGTTCCCAGTAAAGGAAAAAGAGCGGCGTAAAGCCGCTCATTGTTCTTTGCCTAGATATTTCTGTGTTTTCGAATAGCTAAGGCTTTCTTTAGTTTAGGCTATTTAGCGTTAACGCGACGCTCAATTGCATCCATTAATTTACCTGTAACTGAAATATCAAAAGCGGCTTCAATTTCACGGATACAAGTAGGGCTAGTCACGTTAATTTCAGTCAGCTTGTCGCCGATAACATCAAGCCCAACAAAGATTAAGCCTTTCTCTTTCAGTGCTGGAGCAACTGCTCTTGCGATAGCCCAGTCTGTTTCACTTAGAGGACGAGCTTCACCTGTACCGCCAGCAGCAAGGTTACCTCGAGTTTCCCCTTTTGCAGGAATACGCGCTAGACAGTAAGGCATTGGCTCACCGTCAACCACAAGAATACGCTTATCACCATTGCTGATGTCTGGAACAAAAGTTTGTGCCATTGCGTAGTTCTGACCGTGGTTGGTCAAGGTTTCAATAATAACTGATACGTTTGGATCGCCTTCTTTCACACGGAAGATAGACGCGCCGCCCATGCCATCAAGTGGTTTTAGAATCACGTCGCCGTGTTCTTCTCGGAACGCTTTAATTTTTTCAGCTTTACGAGTCACGATGGTGGTCGGTGTCAGTTCAGGGAACCATGCCGTGAACAACTTCTCGTTACAGTCACGTAGGCTTTGTGGTTTGTTGACGATCAGTGCGCCGTTCTCTTCAGCACGCTCAAGAATGTAAGTTGCGTAGATGTACTCAGTATCAAACGGAGGATCTTTACGCATTAGTACCGCATCTAAATCGGATAGCGCGATAGTCTGTTCTGATTTGAACTCGTACCAACCGTTTGGATCTTCTTTTAGTTCAACAACCTTAGTGTCAGCAATGGCTACGCCTTGATCTAAATGTAGATCATCCATTTCCATGTAATGGATTTCGTAACCACGACGCTGAGCTTCAAGCATCATGGCAAAGCTAGAGTCTTTTTTGATGTTAATGGATGAAATTGGATCCATTACGATGCCAAGTTTGATCATTTTTTTCTCCTAGCCTAGATCGCCAAAACGGACTTGTAAGGCAGTAATTGCGGTTAGAGCTGCTGTTTCGGTACGAAGTACACGTGGGCCGAGTAGCGTCTCTTCAAATTTGTATTGTTCTGTCATGCCGATTTCTTCAGCCGACAAGCCACCTTCAGGGCCGATCAATAGGCGTACCTTACTGATAGGTTCTGGAAGGGTATTAATTGAGTATTTTGCACGAGGATGTAAGTTCAGCTTTAATGCTTCACTCGGTTCGCTACACCACTCTTCAAGTTGCATGATAGGGCGAATGACTGGAACCGTATTGCGGCCACACTGTTCACACGCCGCGATAGCAATCTTTTGCCACTGTGCGAGTTTTTTCTCGAAGCGTTTTGTATCAAGCTTAACGCCACAGCGCTCTGAAATTAAAGGGGTAATGGTGTTCACACCAAGCTCAACCGATTTCTGAATCGTGAACTCCATTTTGTCGCCACGTGAAATCACTTGGCCTAAATGTAAGTCTAACGGAGATTCGCTGCTGCGTTCGATGCGTTCAGAAACATTAACGGTGACATTTTTCTTTGATACTTCGGCTATCGTCGCAGGGAATTCAGCGCCACTGCCATCAAATAGAAGGACTTCTTGGTCTTCTTTCATGCGAAGGACACGACCAACATGACCCGCGGCATCTTCGCCTAAAGCGAGTGAACCTAACTGATGAATGCGTTCTGGGTGATGAATACGAGGGATTCTCATGCTGGTAAACCTATAAATATGTTCATTTGGGTATTTTGTCTCTGCCTAACATGGATGCTTTTAGTTGAAAAAACAAGGGTAGAGCAAGAGTTTCAGGGGCAATTCTGAAACTCTTGTTTGAGATAGTTAGGAATGTTGATTGTACGAGCGACGTTATTTACAAGCAGGGTAAACAAATGGGTTGTGATTACCTTGGATGGCATAGATTCGCTCATCACGAGTACATTCCCACTTGTCGACAGGAAATTGCTTGTTCCACGCCATCATTAGGTTGGTTTGTTGCTTAGATAGTTTGAAACCATACTCTTGGCTCATGTAAAGGTAAGTACGCGCGATAGAGCCTTTTGCTCTGTCTGGCGGCATAACTTTACGCTGCTTGAAGTTGACCTGCATTTCACACTGACCATAGCTCACACTATCCATGCCATTCCACTGACTGAAGTTGTAGTTGGAGCGATCACCGTTAACCTCGCCAATGGCCGGAGTTAGGTTGTGAAGGTCGGCTTCCATGGATTTGAATATTTTGTCATTGCGAGTGCAGTTCTTGCGCCCACCATCTTGCCAACACTGACGCTGGTGGCCAAATTGCCAAGCTGGAACCACGTGTTCCCACTCAATTCGACTCGCCCGCTTTTGTTGTTTTCGGACTTGATAGCCACAGCCATCAAGGTCGGGAATGCCTTTCTTTTTGTCCTTCCATGTAATGTCACAGCCGCAATAAAATGAAGTCGGATGGTCGAGGTAAATCTTCACCGCTTCTCTTTTTGCTTTGGAAAATGAGCTCGGTGGTGCGGCGAGAACGCTTTGGGTTACCAGTAGGCCAAATACTATTGTTAAGTAAAAAGATACAGGTAGGCCAAATGCTTTGAAGGTGAGTTTTTGCATAGAAAAAGACTGATAAAAGTATGATAAACATCAGTCTAGCACTCAAATGTTAGATCTCTCTATTAGATTTGTTCTACCGAGTAAATCAACCTGTCACTAGCTTAGTTGAGTTCCCGTGAAAGCTAAGGTTTGCTGGCACAATTGGCAGCGGTAGGTCGATTGATTCCGAAGTACTTTGTTGTGTCGTCTGATTGATAATGGGTAAGTGGTGCACTCACATCGATATTCAAAGGTTTTCCCTTGAACTGACGCGATTTCAAAGCTGTGAGTTGTTCTGGCTGGCACGTTGAATACTTTTTCCATCACGTATTTCCACTCGTTTCCGTGAGGCCTAACACGTCCGAAAACCTGATGCGTGATCAGGTGTGCGAGTTCATGTGGCACAACCTCGTTGATGAAGGCATCTTCATTTTCAGAAAATAGTACGTGGTTGAGCTTAATTTCGTTGAGCTGAAGGTAGGCCTTTCCCGCCGCTTTGCCTCTTAACTTGAAGGTGATAGTTGGGTGTGGAAATTCACGAGAGAAATGTTGATTTGCGATAGCTAGGCATTCGGCCAATTTCTTATTTGCTCGGTGTTGTTGCGGGGTGTAAGACAAACGTTGTTAACTCCAAATAAAAGGCCTCAGCGTTTAAACCAAGGCCTAATCATAACATTGCTTGTTGATCTAGCGATGCTTTACACGTGATGTTTTTTCTTAATGATCTCGTGATAAGCGTGCCATGTAGCATAGCCAAGTAGCGGCATGGTGACGATCATTCCGATGCCGTAGGTGGCAAAACCCACCAAAATACCGGCACAAATAATACTCGCCCAAACCACCATTGCAGGGATGTTCGATTTCACGGCATTAAAGCTAGTGAAAATCGCACTCATCACATCAACGCGTCTCTCCATCATTAACGGAATTGAAAATGCTGAGATGCTAAATATGAGGCTTGCGATAACAAAACCAATCACAGAACCCGTAATTAAGAAGGGAGCGAACTCAGCCAGTGGTGCGCCTTGCACTGAAGGGTAGAGCGCGTGCAATAACGCAGCGATACGCATCCAGAATATCATCGCAACCATCAATACGATCGCAAAGGCCCATTGGTGGGTGGAGTTGCGAGTGATGGCTTTCATCGAGTGCAGTAGGCTTGCGTTGTGGCCTTTTTCTCTTTCCCAAGCTGCGTCATACAAGCCCAGAGCAAGAAACGGCCCTATTAGCATGTACACGATCAGGCTTGGCATTACGACCAAGTGTGTTCCTTGCCATTGGACAAGCTGAACAATGGCGATTGCCGCTCCCATAAAGCACAAACCGTAGAATGCGCTGATTAATGGCATTCTTACTAAGTCATGCAGAGCAAGCGACAACCAATGAAAGGGTGCGGAAATACTGATTTGGTTACAAGGAATGGTGCGAGCGTAATCCTTATCGCTGACCTTGTGTTTTTTATCGTTCAGTTCGGATGGGTGCGCGGTACGAGGCATAGATCCCCCTAGTTAAATAACGTCCTAGTTATAATTCCATAAGGCTCATCGATGTGGCTTGTGTGAGAGTTATGGTGTTGAGCTAAATTGCTCTTTGTCATCCCAGTTTTTGTTCTAGCGTGCATTTAACGAGCGTTATCAGGCTGAATTAATTTAAGTTAAATGTGAGCTTGATCTCTTAGGAGTTACCTTAACTATTGTCAGTAGTGTTAGAAAACACAAATTATCAGCGGTTTTTTATACTAAGTGGTTAACGGTAAAGAAGGGCATTAGAGAAGAGAATGGCGAGTGAAAGTAAGGTAAGTACATAAAAATAAAGCCCTTACTAAGAAGTAAGGGCTTTAAAGAAACAAATCGCAGTGGCTAAATTATTTTAGGCCAGCGAAGTCCGCAAGGATTGCTGCTTTGTCAGTCGCTTCCCAAGGGAACTCTTCACGACCGAAGTGGCCGTATGCAGCAGTCTGCTTGTAGATAGGCTGAAGAAGGTTCAACATCTCTTGAAGACCGTATGGACGTAGGTCGAAGTTTTGACGAACTGCTTCAATGATAATTTCGTGAGCTACTTTTTCAGTACCAAACGTTTCAACCATGATAGATGTTGGATCAGCAACACCGATAGCGTAAGACAGTTGAATCTCACAACGGTCAGCCATGCCAGCAGCAACGATGTTTTTCGCAACGTAACGAGCCGCGTAAGCTGCAGAACGGTCAACTTTTGATGGATCTTTACCAGAGAATGCACCGCCACCGTGACGAGCTGCGCCGCCGTAGGTATCAACGATGATCTTACGACCTGTTAGACCACAGTCACCCATTGGGCCACCGATTACGAAACGGCCTGTTGGGTTGATGAAGAAGTTAGTGTCTTTGTTGATCCACTCAGCAGGAAGTACTGGTTTGATGATCTCTTCCATTACTGCTTCACGTAGATCCGGTGTTGTTACTGAATCGCAGTGTTGAGTCGAAAGAACAACAGCGTCGATACCAACGATTTTACCTTGGTCGTATTGGAACGTAACTTGAGATTTCGCATCAGGGCGAAGGAAGTCAAGTTTACCGCTCTTACGTACTTCAGCTTGCTTCTTAACAAGAAGGTGAGAGTAAGTAATTGGAGCCGGCATTAGGATTGGTGTTTCGTTAGTCGCGTAACCAAACATGATGCCTTGGTCGCCTGCGCCTTGCTCTTTAGGGTCTTCTTTATCAACACCTTGGTTGATGTCTGGAGACTGCTTACCAATTGTGTTTAGAACAGCACAAGAGTCAGCGTCAAAGCCCATATCAGAATGAACGTAACCAATTTCACGTACTGTTTCACGAGTGATTTCTTCGATATCAACCCATGCAGACGTTGTTACTTCACCGCCAACCATAACCATGCCGGTTTTAACGTAAGTCTCACAAGCAACACGTGCTTTTGGATCTTGTTCCAAGATGGCATCAAGAACAGCATCAGAGATTTGGTCTGCAATTTTATCTGGATGGCCTTCTGAAACAGATTCAGAAGTGAATAGGTGCTTAGCCATGAGAGCTCCACTTTTAGTTTTTGGTGTAAATAGTTTATGGCGTCGCAAGCTAGGAAGCGCGCCATTAAATACAGTATATTTTGTAGGTGTTTCTACATCTAGACGGCTATTCTAAATTCCAGCGGTCGAATTACAAGCTCTTTTTTATGATATGTCATAACTAATCGTTTGCGTATCGATTGAGATAAGCCACTGCCAAGTGATGTAAATGTTCGAAAATTGCGAAAAATGACCGTTAAAATGCCAGTAAAACGTTTGCAGTCGCAATAGTCGTTTGAGAGAATACCCGCGCTAATTAAAATGAAAACATTAGCACTATCTCTTTTTTAAATCGCTTATGTATCCAGGAGCAGACATGCCTTCTCGTAAAGATCTAGCCAATGCAATCCGCGCACTTAGCATGGACGGTGTTCAACAAGCAAATTCAGGCCACCCAGGCGCACCTATGGGTATGGCTGACATCGCTGAAGTTCTTTGGCGTGGCCACTTGAACCACAACCCAGCAAACCCAGAGTGGGCTGACCGCGACCGTTTTATCCTGTCTAACGGCCATGGTTCAATGTTGATTTACTCTCTGCTTCACCTTGCAGGCTACGAGCTTTCAATTGAAGATCTGAAAAACTTCCGTCAACTGCACTCTAAGACTCCTGGTCACCCAGAGTACGGTTACGCTCCTGGTATCGAGACAACGACGGGTCCTCTAGGTCAAGGCATCACTAACGCTGTTGGTATGGCAATGGCAGAGAAAGCACTGGCTGCACAGTTCAACAAAGAAGGCCACGACATCGTAGACCACTACACTTATGCATTCATGGGTGATGGCTGTCTGATGGAAGGTATCTCTCACGAAGCATGTTCACTAGCTGGTACGCTAGGTCTTGGTAAGCTGGTTGCTTTCTGGGATGACAACGGCATCTCTATCGATGGTGAAGTTGAAGGTTGGTTCTCTGACGATACACCTAAGCGTTTTGAAGCATACGGTTGGCACGTAATCCCAGCAGTAGATGGTCACGACTCTGATGCTATCAACGCAGCGATTGAAGCGGCTAAAGCGGATCCTCGTCCAACGCTTATCTGTACTAAAACTATCATCGGTTTTGGTTCTCCAAACAAAGCGGGTACGCATGACTGTCACGGTGCTCCACTAGGCGCTGATGAAATCACAGCAACTAAAGCAGCACTTGGTTGGGAACACGGTCCTTTCGAAATCCCAGCAGATATCGCAGCTGAGTGGAATGCGAAAGAAGCGGGCGCAGCAAAAGAAGCGGCGTGGAATGCTAAGTTTGACGCATACGCAGCGGCTTACCCTGAGCAAGCAGCAGAATTCAAACGTCGCACTAACGGCGAACTTCCAGCTGAGTGGGAAGAGAAAGCAAACGCAATCATTGCTGATCTTCAAGCTAACCCAGCAAACATCGCTTCACGTAAAGCATCTCAAAACGCATTAGAAGCGTTTGGTCAAATGCTACCAGAATTCATGGGTGGCTCTGCTGACCTTGCGCCTTCTAACCTAACTATGTGGTCTGGTTCTAAGTCTCTTGAAGCAACTGACTTCTCTGGTAACTACATCCACTACGGTGTACGTGAATTCGGTATGACGGCTATCATGAACGGCATCGCTCTGCACGGTGGTTTCGTACCATACGGCGCAACGTTCCTAATGTTCATGGAATACGCGCGTAACGCAATGCGTATGGCTGCTCTGATGAAAGTTCAGAACATCCAAGTTTACACGCACGACTCTATCGGCTTAGGCGAAGATGGTCCTACTCACCAACCGGTTGAACAGATCGCTTCTCTACGTCTAACGCCAAACATGAGCACATGGCGCCCATGTGACCAAGTTGAGTCTGCTGTTGCTTGGAAACTGGCTATTGAGCGTAAAGATGGTCCTTCATCTTTAATCTTCTCTCGTCAAAACCTTGCACAACAAGATCGTAATGCTGAGCAAGTAGCTAACATCGCTAAGGGTGGTTACATCCTGAAAGATTGTGAAGGCAAGCCTGAGCTAATCATCATTGCAACAGGTTCTGAAGTTGAGCTTGCTGTTGAAGCTGCTGCACAGTTAACCGCTGAAGGTAAAGCAGTACGCGTAGTATCTATGCCTGCAACTGACGCGTTCGACAAGCAAGATGCTGAATACCGTGAGTCTGTACTTCCATCTGACGTTACTGCTCGTATCGCAGTAGAAGCTGGCATCGCTGACTTCTGGTACAAGTACGTTGGTTTCGGTGGCAAGATCATCGGTATGACAACGTTCGGCGAATCTGCACCAGCAGGCGAGCTATTCAAGATGTTCGGTTTCACTACTGAAAACGTAGTAAACACCGCGAAAGAGCTTCTTGCTTAATCATTGATTGCTAGCTTAGTGCTAACAATGAAATGAATAAAAAAACCGAGCGCTGAGCTCGGTTTTTTGTCTCTGGGATTTGTTTCTCCTAGACTCATCTCTATAAGCAACAGATCAATCTGTCATGAACAAGCTGAGTTATTCAAGTAATGCCTTTTGGGTAGGATTCAGTTATCATCTGTTGCACGAAATTTTGGTTAGATGTACGGAACTATGCTAAAAGTCGCGATAAATGGATTTGGACGAATAGGGCGTAATGTATTGCGCGCTGTCTATGAAAGTGGCAAAAGCCAACAAATCAAAGTAGTAGCGGTCAATGAGCTTGCTCAGCCTGACGCTATGGCTCACCTATTGCAGTACGACACCAGTCACGGCCGCTTCGGTAAGAAAATCTCTAACGATCAAGAGCACATTTATGTCCATCATGGCATTGGTGCTGAAGACAAGGGTGAGTTTGATACCATTCGTATCTTACATCTTGCTGATATTGAGCTGTTGCCTTGGCGTGACCTTGAGGTGGATATCGTTCTCGATTGTACCGGTGTTTATGGTTGCCGAGATGACGGCCTCGCGCACATTGCTGCAGGGGCGAAAAAGGTACTGTTTTCTCACCCCGGTGCCAATGACCTCGATAACACCATTATCTATGGTGTGAACCACGATACCATCGAAGCGGACCACCAAATCGTTTCCAATGGTTCGTGCACCACCAACTGTATTGTCCCTATCATTAAGGTTCTTGATGACGCCTTTGGTATCGAGTCCGGTACGATTACGACTATTCACTCTTCAATGAATGATCAACAAGTTATCGATGCGTACCACAGCGATTTGCGTCGTACTCGAGCAGCAAGCCAATCGATCATTCCTGTCGATACCAAGTTGCATAAAGGTATTGAAAGAATCTTCCCGAAATTTTCCAACAAATTTGAAGCTATATCTGTGCGTGTGCCGACGGTAAACGTAACAGCGATGGATTTAAGTGTCACAATTAATGCAAATGTGAAAGTTAATGACGTAAATCAAACCATTGTTAATGCATCCCAGTGTACATTACACAATATAGTTGACTATACTGAAGCGCCGCTCGTTTCCATCGACTTTAATCACGATCCCCATAGCGCAATCGTTGATGGTTCACAAACGCGAGTGAGCAACGGCCACTTAGTTAAAATGCTAGTGTGGTGTGATAATGAATGGGGCTTTGCGAACCGAATGCTGGATACGGTTCTTGCAATGCAAGCTTCTGAAGGCAAGAAGTAAGACCTAGAAGCAAATGTGCGGATTATTTATTTTTTAGCTTGAAATAAATACTAAGAGTCCACATATTATTAGTAGTGAAAGAATTACCAGTTGAATAATTTATAGGCTTAGCAGGGTTGCTGAGTTTCCAAAACTTTATATTTATTTAAATTTGAGAGGACAAATCATGTCTGTGATCAAGATGACTGACCTGGAACTTGCAGGTAAACGCGTATTTATCCGTGCTGACCTAAACGTACCAGTAAAAGACGGTAAAGTAACTTCAGATGCACGTATCCTTGCATCTCTACCAACTATCAAACTTTGCCTAGAAGCTGGCGCAAAGGTAATGGTTACTTCTCACCTTGGTCGTCCTACTGAAGGCGAATACAACGAAGAGTTCTCTCTAGCTCCTGTAGTTAACTACCTAAACGACGCACTAGACTGCGAAGTTAAACTAGCTAAAGATTACGTAAACGGCCTAGAGCTAAACGCTGGTGAACTTGTTGTTCTTGAAAACGTTCGTTTCAACAAAGGCGAGAAGAAGAACGAAGAAGCACTTTCTAAGCAATACGCTGCACTATGTGACATCTTTGTAATGGATGCATTCGGTACAGCTCACCGTGCTCAAGCTTCTACACACGGCGTTGGTACTTACGCTCCTGTAGCATGTGCTGGCCCTCTTCTAGCTGCTGAGCTTGAAGCGCTTGGTAAAGCAATGGACAACCCAGCTCGCCCACTAGTGGCTATCGTTGGTGGTTCTAAAGTTTCTACTAAACTAACCGTTCTAGAATCTCTTTCTAAAATTGCTGACCAGCTTGTTGTTGGTGGTGGTATCGCGAACACATTCATCGCTGCTGAAGGCCACAACGTAGGTAAGTCTCTATACGAAGCTGACCTAGTTGAAACGGCTCAAAAGCTAATGAAAGAGTGTGCTATCCCAGTAGCAACTGACGTTGCATGTGCTAAAGCATTCGACGAAAACGCAGAAGCTGAAATCAAGCACGTTTCTGAAGTTCAAGACGACGACATGATCTTCGACCTTGGTCCAGATTCAACTGCGGCACTAGCTGAAATCATCGGCAACGCGAAAACAATCCTTTGGAACGGCCCTGTAGGCGTATTCGAATTCAAGAACTTCGAAGCGGGTACAGCTGGTATCTCTAAAGCAATCGCTGAGTCTGCAAGTTTCTCTGTAGCAGGTGGTGGTGACACGCTAGCAGCTATCGATAAGTTCGGTATCAAAGCTGACGTTTCTTACATCTCTACTGGCGGTGGCGCTTTCCTTGAATTCGTTGAAGGTAAAGTACTTCCTGCAGTAGCAATGCTTGAAGAGCGTGCTAAAGCATAATTGATTTAGAAAGGCGAGATGTGAATCTCGCCTTTTAACGTTTGCTGCATATCACACTTTTTTGCTAGAATGGCATAAGTTGTGAGCAAACGATTGCAAGTTTTTAAACTTAAGTTTTTTAATCTTAAAACGATAGAATAAATAGGACTATTTCCATGTCTAAGATCTTCGATTTTGTAAAACCTGGTGTGATTTCTGGCGATGACGTACAGAAAGTATTTGAAGTAGCAAAAGAAAACAAATTTGCTCTTCCTGCTGTAAACGTTGTTGGTACTGACTCTGTAAACGCAGTACTAGAAGCAGCTGCTAAAGTTAAAGCTCCAGTAGTTGTTCAGTTCTCTAACGGCGGCGCTGCATTCTTCGCAGGTAAAGGCGTTAAACTTGAAGGTCAAGGCGCACAAGTTCTTGGCGCTGTAGCTGGTGCAAAATACGTACACGCTGTAGCTGAAGCTTACGGTGTTCCAGTTATCCTGCACACTGACCACGCTGCTAAGAAACTTCTTCCATGGATCGACGGTCTACTAGACGCTGGTGAAGAGTTCTTCGCACAAACTGGTAAGCCTCTATTCTCTTCTCACATGCTAGACCTTTCTGAAGAGTCTCTAGAAGAGAACATCGAAACATGTGCTAAGTACCTAGAGCGCATGGCTAAAATGAACATGACAATCGAGATCGAACTTGGTTGTACTGGTGGTGAAGAAGACGGCGTTGATAACTCTGATATGGACGCATCTGAGCTTTACACTTCTCCAGAAGACGTAGCATACGCTTACGAGAAACTAATGGCTGTTAGCCCACGTTTCACTATCGCTGCATCTTTCGGTAACGTACACGGTGTTTACCAAGCTGGTAACGTTGTACTTACTCCAACTATCCTACGTGACTCTCAAGCATACTGTGCAGAGAAGTTCGGTATCGCACCTAACGCTCTAAACTTCGTATTCCACGGTGGTTCTGGTTCTTCTGAAGCAGAAATCCAAGAGTCTATCGGCTACGGTGTTATCAAAATGAACATCGATACTGATACACAGTGGGCAACTTGGGACGGTATCCGTCAGTACTCTGCTGACAACTTCGATTTCCTACAAGGTCAAATCGGCAACCCAACTGGCGAAGCTGCTCCAAACAAGAAGTACTACGATCCACGCGTATGGCTACGTGCTGGTCAAGCTTCAATGGTTGCTCGTCTAGAGAAAGCATTTGCTGACCTTAACGCTGTAGACGTACTATAATTCTTTGAATTAAGTACTCTTTAAGTTTTAAAAACCCGCTCATTGAGCGGGTTTTTTTATATCTGATAAAAACTTGTACTAAATATGTGAAAAACCTAGCGTGCGGTGAATAAATTTCGTAGTCTTTTAGTTATCGGTATTTGTGTTTATCGGTAAGTTTTAATAATTCAAAAGCTTACATAAATATGACTTTGCAATCTGTCAAAGATAGGATATCGTGCCGAAAAACTGAACTTGGTTCAGTTTATAAAAAGGACTTGGCTTTAATTTACTTTTAACACAATGACTTAACGGTAATTACACTGTTTATTATATTGCAGAGTAAATGAGGCTTAAGGCAGTTTAGCCCATAGCATATTATATAGAGGATGCACATTATGGCTGATAGTTCGACAGCGATTGAGACTCCACTTGTGGATGGTTTGTCTCAAGCAGAGCAGTGGTTAACAAATAATTCAGATTTATTTATCCAATATGGCGTAAATATCATTTCAGCACTGATAATTCTATTTATTGGTAACCTTATTGTTAAAGCAGTAGCGAATAGCGTGTCTAAGGTTCTTCAGAAGAAGAAAATGGACCGAGCAGTTGTGGAGTTCGTCCATGGTTTAGTTCGTTACTTGTTGTTTGTGATTGTTTTAATTGCTGCACTTGGTCGTTTAGGTGTTCAAACGGCATCTGTAGTTGCTGTTATTGGTGCGGCTGGTTTAGCCGTTGGTCTTGCACTACAAGGCTCACTATCTAACTTTGCTGCTGGTGTACTTATCGTTGCATTCCGTCCATTTAAGTCTGGTGACTATGTGGAAATTGGTGGTGTGGCAGGTTCAGTTGATTCTATTCAAATCTTCCAAACGGTTCTAACAACGCCAGACAACAAAATGGTTGTAGTACCTAACGGTAGCGTTATCGGCAGCCCAATCACAAACTATTCTCGTCATGCGACGCGCCGTATTGATCTAATGATTGGTGTTTCTTACAACGCTGATCTTCAGAAGACAAAAGCGCTACTGACTAAGATCTGTGAATCTGATGAGCGTGTACTGAAAGAACCTGGCGTTCAAGTTGGTGTTCATACGCTTGCTGATTCTTCAGTTAACTTCGTTGTTCGTCCATGGGTTAGCACTGCTGACTACTGGAATGTTTATTTCGACCTGATGCAAGCAATCAAAGAAGGCTTGGATAACGAGGGTATCGAAATTCCATTCCCGCAAATGGATGTACACATGAATAAAGTAGAAGCTTAATTCCTAGTTAGTTTTTATAACTATAAGCTTTTATAAGGAAAGGCGGATAACTTAGGTTATCCGCCTTTTTTGTTGGTTTCATGAAGCTAAATAGATTTACCAGTATTGCTCAATAAGTCCATCGGTAAGCACCGTTGCTATGGCGAACATCATGGTTGCGACTGCGATATCAATGCCTTTCTTAACCTTAGGTTTAGATAGCGTCGGGCCTAGTTTTGCAGCGCCTAATGACAAAGAATAGAACCAGACGAACGAAGCCAATATAGTCCCCATAGCAAATGCAATTCTGTCGTTGCCTTCAAATTGCCCACCAATGGATCCAAGAATTACCACGGTATCCAAATAGAGATGTGGGTTTAATACTGTTACTGCCAATGCCCCTAAAATAACGGTGCGCTTGCCACGCGCTAATATCTCACCTTTCGACTCATCACTGGTGCGCACTTTGAATGCACTGCGTAGTGAGAGCAAACCATACACAGTCAGAAAAGCGATGCCACCTAGTGTCACTGAGGTAAGCAGTAATTCATTTTGCGACAAGATCGCTCCGCCGCCAAAAATGCCTAATGAGATAAACAGAGTATCGAGCAGGCTACAAATCGTTGCTGTCGTTAAATGATGATTGCGTTTTATCCCTTGATTTAGGACGTACGCATTCTGAGCGCCAATAGGGATAATCATACTTGCCCCTAGACCAAAACCTTGTAATAAAACCCAAAAACTCATTTTAACCTCCACTTATTTAACGATATTTACGTGCTATATGGCGAAGATACTCTGACCCTTTAAATAAGTATAATTAATGATTTTAATCCATTATTAGAGTTGCTAATGTGGTGATGAGTTAGCTTAAAAAGGAAGCAAATTGATGCGCGGATTGGATTATAAATGGATTGAAGCACTGGATGCTGTAGTAAAACAACGTAGCTTCGAAAGGGCTGCTGAGCAGTTATATATCTCCCAGTCGGCGGTATCTCAACGCATCAAACAGCTGGAAAAGTGGTTGGCTCAGCCAGCCTTGGTGAGAGAAAGCCCGCCTAGGCCAACGCCTGCGGGTAAAAAACTACTGGGCTTATATCGCCGTGTTCGTTTGTTAGAGCACGAGCTTGTGCCTGAGTTGATGAATGAAGAGGGTAATCAACCACTATCGATATCCATAGCCACCAACGCTGATAGTTTGGCGACATGGTTGCTACCAGCTTTGTCGGATGTGATTAAGTCTCGCCAAGTCGAGTTGAACCTCGCGATTCATGGTGAGTCGAGAACCATTGAAAAGATTAAAAGTGGCGAGGTGGCCGGTGCAATCAGTTTGGAGTCTCAAGCGATTCCTGGCTGCAGTGCTGACTATCTCGGTAGGATGGATTATGTGTGCGTGGCTAGCCCTGACTTTCATCAGCGTTACTTTGCAGAGGGCGTAAACTACGCCACCTTAAGCAAAGCACCTGCGGTTTCCTATGATCAATACGATGATCTGCATAAGAAGTTTCTGCATGATCATTTTAACGTCCCGAGAGACAGTGTGATCAATCATACAGTCGGCAGTTCAGAAGCATTTGTGCGCTTGGCATTATCGGGTGTAGCCTATTGCTTGATCCCCCGATTACAGATTATCGATGAGCTCGAGTCTGGTGCTCTGATTGATATTACCCCTGGCTTTCTGCTCTCTTATCGCATCTATTGGCACCATTGGCAGCTTGAGAGCGGAGTATTAAAAGAGGTATCCCAAGCAATATTGAGTTTTGCTCACAATCACTTACCTCAGTAAACTGTTGGTTTTTTCAGCGTCAAAGTTCTGTTAGAAGTGTGTGCTCTGGATTGGCTAAACGATAAATTGCTCTATGATGAAAGGACATTTGTTTAGCATAGGTCATACCTAATGAAGCTTGTACCAAAGATGTTAGCAACGTCTCTTACTCTTACTGCGGCGTTGAGTGCTGTGAGTTTTCCATCATTGGCTGACTCTCCATCCTTTCCTCATATTTCAACGACAGGCTATGGTGAAGTGATCGCTACACCTGATATGGCGACATTCTCTGTGAGAGTCGTGGAATCGACGATGACTGCTGAACAGGCTAAAAATACCGTTGATAAAGTCGTGACAGGCTTTCTAAACAAGCTACATCAAGCTGGTGTTGATGAGGCGAGTGTACACAGCTCTAACCTGTATTTATCTCCTCAATATCATTACCCGAAAGATGGCAAACCGGAACTGGTTGGCTACCGCGCCTCACGTAATGTGACCGTTCAAGTGACTGAGCTAGCTAATCTTAATGAGTACATGGATATTGCGATTGGAGAAGGCATTAATCAGATCGACAACATCCAACTGCAAGTTCGCGACCAAGCTAAGTATCAAGAGCAAGCGCGCTTAGAAGCCATTAAAGATGCGACATCAAAAGCTAAATCATTGGCGAGTGGTTTTGAGCGCGAGTTAGGTGATGTATGGCGCGTGGATTACAACGCCCAATCTTCTCAGCCAGTACTCATGCGTTCAATGGCGATGGATGCAAGAACAGAATCGAACTCTTATGAAGACTCAACGATCACCATTCGTGATCGCGTGAATGTGATCTACCAGATCGAAGAGTAATGACAGTGCTATAGAAGGTTTTGGATCATGACGACCTAATTACCTACGATAGGCCAAATGCTAAAAAGGCTCTCATGATGAGAGCCTTTTTTATGCATTTTGAGTGCGATGATTAGTGAAGAAGACGAGCACGGATTGTGCCTTCGATCTCTTTCAGTTTAAGCAGTGCTTCTTCAGAGCGATCGGCTTCTACATCGATAACGACATAACCCATACCAGCCGCAGTCTGTAGGTATTGACCCGCGATGTTGATCCCTTCCTCAGCGAAGATGGTGTTGATCTGAGTTAGGATGCCTGGGCGGTTTTCGTGAATGTGTAATAAACGAGACGTTCCAGTATGCAGTGGTAGTGATACCTCAGGGAAGTTAACACTTGATAGCGTAGAGCCGTTATCAGAGTATTTCGCTAGCTTACCAGCAACTTCAACACCAATGTTCTCTTGTGCTTCTTGAGTTGAACCACCCACGTGAGGCGTTAGGATCACGTTATCGAACTGCATTAATGGAGACTCAAACGGGTCTGCATTGGTTTTTGGTTCTGTTGGGAAAACATCAATAGCCGCACCTGCAAGGTGTCCAGACTCCAGAGCGCCACACAGAGCAGGAATATCGACTACCGTGCCACGAGCTGCGTTGATAAAGATAGAACCAGGCTTCATGCGCTCGAACTCTTCTTTACCCATCATGTCTTTTGTTTCGTTGGTTTCAGGTACATGCAAAGAGATTACGTCACACTTGTTCAGTAATTCCGTCATGGTATGAACTTGCGTTGCGTTACCCAGAGACAGTTTGTTTTCAATGTCGTAGAAGTAAACACGCATGCCAAGGTTTTCAGCAATAATACCCAGTTGAGTACCGATGTGACCGTAGCCAATAATACCTAAACGCTTACCACGGGCTTCGTAAGAGTTGTCGGCACTCTTTTTCCAGATGCCACGGTGTGCAAGCGCGTTCTTTTCTGGAATGCCACGTAGTAGCAATAGAACCTGACCAAGAACGAGCTCAGCAACGCTTCGAGTGTTTGAGAACGGTGCGTTGAACACAGGGATACCGCGTTTTGCTGCTGCTTGAAGGTTGACTTGGTTAGTACCAATACAGAAACAACCGACGGCAACCAGCTTTTCAGCTGCATCAATAACTTCTTGGGAGATATTAGTGCGAGAACGAATACCAATGAAATGAGCATCTTTTACTGCTTCAAGAAGTTCATCTTCCGGTAGCGAGCCTTTGTGGTACTCAATGTTTGTGTAACCAGCGGCTTGCAGTACTTCTACAGAAGAAGGGTGAAGACCTTCTAGAAGTAGAATTTTAATTTTTTCTTTTTCCAGTGAAACTTTGGCCATTGTTCTCGTCCTTAAAATGGAAAGGTTGGGCAAATGCGGCGCACGTGCTACAAAATGGCTGAAAGGGGAACAAATTCACCACTTTGTTAGGAGACAAACGTTTTCCCTGTGCGTCTTCTGAACAATAAAGTAACAAAAAAAAAATGTTTTGGGTAAGAAAATTACGGAATAAGACATAATTTTACAGCAATAAAGCAAAAAAACGGCGCCCTAGGGCACCGTATGTAATGAAGTAACAGAAAAACTCAATCTTCTATTATTTATTCTTCGATTTTTGCACCTTCAGGCGTGCCGGTGATAACCACATCAGCACCACGGTGAGCGAACAGACCAACCGTCACCACACCAGCTATACCATTGATGATATCTTCTAGTTGTTTCGGGTTTTCGATCGCCATGCCGTACACATCTAGGATCACGTTGCCGTTATCGGTTGTGCAGCCTTCGCGGTAAACTGGGTCACCACCAAGCTTAACCAACTCACGTGCCACGTATGAACGTGCCATTGGGATTACTTCAACAGGCAGTGGGAATTTACCCAACACATCAACTGCTTTAGTACCGTCAACAATACACACAAACTTATCAGAGATAGCCGCTACGATTTTTTCACGAGTCAAAGCAGCGCCGCCGCCTTTGATCATATCGCGAGTTGGGTTGATTTCATCTGCGCCATCAACATAGATGTCTAGCTTAGCGACATCGTTACACTCATACACTTTGATCTCTAGCTCTTCTAGTCGCTGCGTTGAAGCAACAGAGCTTGAAACCGCACCTTTGATTTTGTCTTTCATTGTGCCTAGTGCGTCGATGAAGTGATTTACTGTAGAGCCAGTACCTACACCTACAATGCTGCCTTCTTCAACATATTGAAGTGCTGCCCAGCCAGCTGCTTTTTTCATTTCATCTTGAGTCATGCCATTCTCCTGAATAAGGTCTTGCGCTTTGAATTGATCGTTTGCGTAATGATGAAGTTAACGTTTAGATATTGAGTTAACGTTTCTATATCGAGGTTAACGTTTGCGGCGCGATTATAGCGCTTTAATGGTTGTTTTCCCATTGCCAAGTTTTACTCGGAGTCACGATTTTAGGTAACGGAATGTCCCATTCTTCAATCGGTAGCGTATCAACATGTTGGCAATCATGAGCCAAACCAATAGGAGCTGCACCTTCGCCCGTCTCGAACCACTTTGCCAAGGTGCGATCGTAATATCCGCCGCCCATACCTAAACGATGGCCATGGGAGTCAAAGCCGACAAGGGGCGTAAGAATAAGGTCGAGTTGCTGACAAGGTTTAACCAGCATTTGATTGAGCTGAGGTTCGACAATACCGTACTTATTCAAGACCGTCGGTGTGGTTGGCGAGTAGTGTAAAAACAGCAGGTGCCCGGCAGAGAAGGGGTGCAATACTGGTAAATAAGTTTGCTTACCTTGCGCCCATAACCATTCGATTAAAGGCTGAGTATCGAGTTCGCCATCGATAGAGATATAGAGGGCAATATGCTGAGCAGACTGAATTTCATCAAGCTGCATGCACTGCTTAACTAAGTCGATACCGGATTGAGTTTGTTGGTCGCCAGACAAGGCATTGCGTTTGATACGGATCTGTTTGCGAAATTCGCTGCGTGTGAGCGTCTTCATAAGAAGGGATACCCCAAAGTGCCGTTGAGAATAGATGGCCCTTGAACCAGCGAGTTCAAGGCGGATCAGCAATGATTACCGTAGGCTTCTCGGTCGGGCCGAGCATGCTCAATAGCACTCAAGTACTAACCCTTAGGGATTGCTTATCGGCTCGGGGACGTGAATCCTCTGACAAACACTCCAGGGTAAATTTTGTGTACGCTATTGCTGTCCGTGCTTAACTTTACTGAGGACATCTGAAAGTGATGTCGTGAGCTGTTCCATTCGCTCGGTCAGTGCGTTTTGTTCATCATTTGCTTCAAACTTCTTGGTTTGTAATTCGTAGCAAATATTCAGAGCTGCGATAGTCAGCAGCTTCACTTCATTGGTTACCTTAGTACGTTCAGCCATCTCTTTCAATCGATTATCAAGATCGGCCGCCGCTGCAATCAATGACTCTTCTTGCCCTGGTGGACAATTCACTCGAGTCAGTTTTCCTAATATTTCAACGTCTACCGCTTGATTACTCATGATGGATGAACTCTTTAATGCGCTATTTTAAGGCTGTTGCCCTTCGCCATTTTTTGAGAAAGAAAAAGTGCAAGTACCGATGAGGAAGCAATCTCCTCTGAGGGAGAAACTATAGGTAAACCGCTATTAAGATTCAAGCTTTTCAGAGTGACTGTTTGTAAATGAGAGCTTGAGCACACAGTAATTCAGCAAATTGAACAATTGGTAGTCAGTCATCCTTCAATTGCTGGGGATCGATGCTTACCAGAATTGGGGTGAAGTGGTACGATTATACTATCGATATAAAGAATAACTGAGCGAGCTATCTGATGAGCGAAACTACTTTACCTGACTACCTAACGGTTGCGACTGAACTTCAATCGGCAAGTCTAGCCGTAACCCCTGCTGAGATGCACGGTTTATTAACGGGTATGTTAAGCGGAGGCTTAAGCCTTGCAGATAAAAGCTGGCAACCACTGATCTTCGATTACACCAATGAAGGCATGGGTTGGCCAGATCGCGCATTAACGCTAGCGGAAGCGACACTGAAAGTAACGACCAGTGAAATCACAGGTTCGGGTATGGAATTGTCTATGTTGCTGCCTGACGAAGACGCAAGCGCAAGCCTATTTGACTTGGCTGATGGTGTGTCTGATTGGATTAACCATTTCATTTCTGGTCTAGGCTTGGTTGGCGCTCAATTGAACAAAGCGTCTGACAGTACAAAAGAAGCATTAGCTGATCTAGAAGAGATGGCCAAGCTAGGCATTGACGAAGAAGATGATCTGGAAGAGCAAGCGCAGCTTCTAGAGCACGTTATTGAGCACGTAAAAGCGTGTGCACTAACGATTCATGCTGAATTTTGTGCTCGCCGATCTGAAGATGCGGCGCCTACCATTCATTAATTCGTTGGCCGGTTTGAGGTTATGATGGTTCAGTATGATGTTGTAATTGCTGGTGGCGCAATGGCAGGGGCAACCTTAGCCCTTGCTTTGAATCACCTAAGCCAAGGTTCACTGTCGATTGCGGTAGTGGAGCCTTATCAGGTTGATCATCAAGCTCACCCTGGGTTTGATTCTCGTTCGATTGCTTTGTCCTATGGCACGGTGCAGATCCTGGATTCTTTGCGCTTATGGCAATCTATCGCTCCGGTCGCGACCCCGATTAAAGATATCCATGTTTCGGATCGCGGGCATGCCGGAATGACAGACATCTACAGTGAAGAGCTTGCTGTAGATGCGCTTGGCTACGTGGTCGAGTTAGCAGATGTGGGTCGAATCTATCAGCAGAAACTTGAATCAGAAGCGGTAATTACCATGCTTTGTCCTGAGTCTGTTAGTAAAGTTGAACGTGAAGAAGCGTTGACGACGATTGAACTGACAAGTGGGCAAACAGTAACCACTAAGTTACTGGTTGCTGCTGACGGTGCAATCTCAACCTGTTGCCAACAGCTCAATATCTCATTGAGTGAGCACGACTTTGAGCAAGTCGCTGTGATTGCCAATATTGTGGCGAGTGAACCTCACCAAGGTCGCGCATTTGAGCGTTTTACCCATCATGGGCCAGTTGCTCTATTACCGATGAGTGACAACCGTTTATCGCTGGTTTGGTGTTTAACACCAGAGCAAGCACAAAAAGTGATGACGCTAAACGACAATGAATTTCTTGAGCAATTGCAGAATGACTTTGGCTGGCGACTTGGCCGATTAGAGAAGGTCGGCAAGCGCGCGAGTTACCCTCTGATTCTTCGTCACCGACAGCAAAATATCTCTCATCGATTTGCCATTGTTGGTAATGCTGCTCAAACGCTTCACCCAATTGCGGGGCAAGGCTTTAACCTAGGCATCCGAGATGTGGCTTCCTTGGCAGAAGAGTTGTGTACCCAGTTAGATGATGTAGGTCGTTACCGTGGTCTTGTTAACTTTAGAAAGCGTAGAGAACAAGACCGAGACGCAACGATCACGTTGACTTCAAGCCTAGTTCACCTGTTCTCAAACGATTATATGACCGCTCGCATTGGGCGTAATCTTGGGTTAGCCGTAATAGATAACCTTCCACCACTTAAAGGTCCACTTTTGCGTCATACGCTTGGCCTAGTAGAAAGATAAGGTAATAAATAATGATGCAAAGTGTTGATATCGCGATTGTTGGTGGTGGCATGGTTGGCCTAGCGCTTGCTGCTGCCCTAAAAGACAGTGACCTAAGAATCGCTGTCATTGAAGGCAGAGCGCCTAGTGAAGGGCTGAGTGAGCTGCCTGATGTGCGTGTATCCGCGTTGAGTCGTTCTAGTGAAGTGATTCTTCGTAACCTAGGTGCATGGCAAGGTATCGAACAAAGACGCGCTGCACCGTATCAAGCGATGGAAGTGTGGGAACAAGACAGTTTCGCTCGTATTGAGTTTGACTCGACACGCTTGGCTCAGCCTAATCTTGGTCATATCGTTGAAAACCGTGTGATTCAATTAGCGCTGCTTGATCAGGTTAAGAAACAAGACAACGTCAGCCTGTATATGCCCGCAACGTGTAAAACGATGGCGATTGGTGAAAGTGAAGCTTGGTTAACATTGGACAATGGTCAAGCACTGACAGCTAAGTTAGTTGTTGGAGCAGACGGAGCAAACTCTTGGGTTCGTAAGCAGCAAGATATCCCATTAACACATTGGGATTACGGACACAGTGCGATTGTCGCGAACATCAAAACCACAGAGCCGCACCACAGCGTTGCTCGTCAAATCTTCACGCCTCAAGGCCCATTGGCATTCCTACCAATGCAACCAAGCAACATGAGCTCGATTGTTTGGTCTACGGAACCAAATCGTGCCGAGAACCTCGTATCAATGTCAGATGCTGAATTCAACAAGCAGTTAACAGCTGAGTTCGATGCAAAGCTGGGCTTATGTGAAGTGGTTGGTGACCGTTTTGCCTTCCCACTGCGCATGCGTTATGCGCGTGACTTTGCGGTAGAGCGTGTGGCTTTGGTTGGTGATGCTGCTCATACCATTCACCCATTAGCAGGGCAGGGCGTGAACCTTGGCCTATTAGACGCAGCAAGCCTAGCGCAAGAGCTGTTAAAGCTATGGTCTGCGGGTGAAGACATTGGCACCAAGCGTAATCTTCGCGGCTACGAGCGCTGGAGAAAAGCAGAGGCGGCGAAAATGATTGCTTCAATGCAGGGCTTTAAAGATCTGTTTGAAGGCGATAACCCAGCTAAGAAGCTGATTCGTGGCATTGGTATGAAGCTTGCGGGCCAATTACCGGGTGCGAAAGATGAGATCATGAAGCGCGCACTGGGTTTGTCTGGCAATCTTCCTGACTTAGCTAAGCGTCCAGTGACTCATCGATAATGACATAGTGTTCTGGTGGTATATCGAATCATCATTGATACGAAAATTGGTACGAAAAAAGGGTTGGCATAATGCCAACCCTTTTTGTTTTTAATTCTGTAGATAATCAGGTCATGCGTACGCGCAGCGCAGTTTCATGATTTCACTATTTATTTCTTTCACTGTTTGAAAGTGACGTTTTTCTGCTCGGTCTGGTAGCACTAGCTTACCGTTATCAAACTCAAATTTTCCTACGCCGTAAATGTAGATTCGTCCTTTGAAAAGTCGACTTACATGTTTAGCAATCATACTCGGTGTATAGCGCTTAAACAGTCTCATTCTTAATTATCCTTATATTTACCTATAGAAAAACTCCGAGATAATAATTGTGATAAGCATGGAGTTATATGCAGTAGCGTTGACGTTAATTAGATATTTGTGCTGTTCTAAGCACTTTCTTCAGTAAATATCTATTTTTACGTGAGCTCCTCCCCAAAATAATACTGAGTAGTGAACTGCCGTGAACTTTTCTGTTCAGTATTAAGCAGTGATAATGTTACAAGTATAAGAATAGGCGGGATTTTTTTGTTTGTGTAATCAAATTGTAAATTTCGGACAAAAAAAAGCCCGTCTAAAACGGGCGAATAGTCACAGATGCATTACACAAAAGTGGATACTGATGTTACTCAGTGGATTCACTTGCACTGATTTGCTTAATAGCTAGTCAGTAAATTTACAATAACGCAAATTTAACTTTGTGACTACTTATGCTTTTATTTTGAGTAACTATTTATTAATGGTGTGTTCTTCTTATGACGAGGTTCACACTAAAAATGTACTCAATGAAATATTAAAATGAAGTTTGCGAAGCATGATCTAAACGATCATCGACTGATGTCCGCGACGGTCGGTGCACATAGCGCCATAAGATCATTGAGATCCAGCGCAACGCCAGCCATTCGGTCGCCGGAGCTAATGGTTACGGTCGAGTTGTTTTGAATGGAAGGATCAAAAATGATCGGCATGTGTCTCTTGAGAGCGAGCGGACCAACACAACCCACTTTAAAACCGGTGATCGCTTCAACATCAGCGAGCGACACGCAGGTCATTCGACGGCAATTCAGTACCGAGCGTACTTTCTTGGGGTCGACAGAGCGATCGCCAGCAGTACAGGCTAACGCATACTGGTTGCCCATATCCTTGAGCAGGATGCACTTCACCATTTGAGAGGCGTCGATGCCTCGCTCTTGTGCAGTTTCTTCAATGCTGGTGGTTGGCTTGCTTTGCATCAGCAGGCGATAATTCACCTGCTGTTGATCCAGCCATTGTGTAATCTGCGTTTCCACGTGGTTACTCGTCGTCAAGGCTGTACGGCAGTGGCAGGATATTCCATGTTTGATCAGGCTGCGCGGTCAGTCGCAGCTGAACATCGTCATCAAGGTTGTTTGGCAGTACCATCAAACCAATCGCTCGGTTATCAGAAAATTGATAGACGTTTAATAGTCGGCCTGCGCCACGCCAGTTCTCACCCACACTACGTTCCAGTTCAATAGGGTTTTCTAACGACAGCACGTCCGCAGTTGTGCCCGACACAATGCGCATCTCACGCTTGTTCATGCCACGGTACTTAGCACGAGCAACCGTTTCTTGACCTGTGTAACAGCCTTTTGAAAAGCTGATACCGCCAATCGCTTGCAGGTTAAGCGCTTGAGGGATGTGCTCGTTTTGCTCTGCTTTCGATAGGTTAGGCTGAGCATCAAGAATTTCATAATACTGCCAAAGTGCTTCTGATACTTTTTCTGCTGAACTACTTGAGACTAAAGTTGCAGCGGCTTCTTCTGTCACAAGTAGAGCCCAGCGGTTATCTGCAACTTGAACCGCTGTACCACCAGAGATAGCACGCACATTACCTTGGCTTTCTGAAATAGAATCAATGTATTGATTAGCTGACGAACCCATCACACCGATAACAACGTCAGACGTTTGCTCGATATCGACCTTAGAGAACACCGCGTACTTCTTGATTTCAACGAGCTCGACTTCAATCGCTGATTTAGGTTGCATGAGTGCGTAGCCACCGTTGTGGTGGAACAAACGAAAGATACTCCATACCTTTCCTTTTGCATCACAGTGCGCGCCTAATGTGGATTCATCATTAGGAAGAGTGACGACATCGCACGTTACTTGACCCTGTAGGTACGACTTTTTGTCATCGCCTATCATGGTAATTGCACTCCAGTCTGATACGTGTGTCATCATCAGTTCTGGAAGCGATTCATTTTGCGTATGAGCGAGTGGCTGAAATATGTTTTTCCAATCCATTTTATCTTTCCTAAGAATTTTATTTGGCTCTATGTTAATCCGGTTCTGTTTCTTTGTCAGCCTAGGTTTTTTTGTGAGCTTAGATAGGGACTGTGACTCACATAGTAGTTGCAAGGCGTATGACTTGTTACACTCCGAGAAAGAAAAATTATAGGTGAGGATAGCCAATGTACACTGCAGAGCAGAAAGCACGAATTAAATGGGGTTGCCGTCGCGGCATGTTAGAACTTGATGTAGTCATCATGCCATTTTTCGAAGAGTGTTTTGATTCATTGCAAGAGCAGGAACAGCGCGAGTTTGTTTCTCTATTAGAGTGTGATGATCCAGATTTGTTTACTTGGGTAATGGGCCACGGACGCAGTGAAAACCTAGGCCATGCATCAATGGTTGATAAAATTGTCGCACACAACCTCAGCAAGGTTCGTTAAGCTTCAGCTTAACCCTTCGTATTCCGCATTATTTGCAAAAGGCACTATTTTTGGGTGCCTTTTGTTTTTCATCGTCCTGTCTTCTATTCCACTTGCCGCCAGCCTTTATTGCTTAGCTTTAATGATCCGCTTGTTCAGAAACAATCATGTGATTCTAAATAGTGTCTATGGGCGTTTTGATTACAGAGAGGATGGTGATATTCGACTCAATGACCGAACTTACCGACTCAAGTCCGTTGATAAGATCTGGGCGCAGTTCTTCGTTAAATTGCAGTTTGAATGTGGGCACTCGGTACTGCTTTGGCGGGACAGCTGTTGCGAGCGAGAATATCGCCATTTTCTGGCGAACTTACAACGAGCGCGCTAGAGAAGCCAAACTATTCGATGAAAGAAAGTATTCGATGAAAGAAAGTATTAGATAAAAGAAAGCGTTAGACAAAAGAAAAGGGAGCACTCGGCTCCCTTTCGTTTAATCATTTTCCGCTGACGGCTAATTCGCTAAGCACGTTTAACCAATTATTATGATTGGCGTTTCTCTGGCGTCAGAATCGTTGGGCCACTGTCTTCTGCAAGTTCAGGGTAATCCAACGTGTAGTGGAGGCCGCGGCTCTCTTTGCGCTGCATTGCACAACGAACCATTAGCTCTGCCACTTGTAGCAAATTACGCAGTTCTAATAAGTTATTCGAAACCTTGAAGTAGCTGTAGTACTCATGAGTTTCTTGTTGCAGCATCTGAATACGGCGTAATGCACGCTCTAGTCGTTTATCCGTTCGAACAATGCCCATGTAATCCCACATGAACAGGCGCAGTTCGTGCCAGTTGTGTTGAATGATAACTTCTTCATCACTGTTGGTGACTTGGCTTTCATCCCATGCTGGCAGTTCTGCACACAGTTGAGATTGGTCGATGTTCTCAACGATATCTTTTGCTGCTGCCCATGCGTAAACCACACACTCAAGCAGTGAGTTAGAAGCCATACGGTTTGCACCGTGTAAGCCGGTGTAGCTCACTTCGCCAATCGCATACAAGTTCGTTAGGTCGGTTTGACCCTGCTTATTAACCATGACACCACCACACGTGTAGTGAGCGGCTGGTACGATAGGGATCGGCTCTTTGGTCATATCGATGCCCAAGTCCATCAAGCGAGTATGGATCATCGGGAAGTGCGCTGTGATGAATTCTTCAGGCTTGTGGCTGATATCAACATACATACAGTCGGCACCCAAGCGCTTCATTTCGAAGTCAATTGCACGAGCAACCACATCACGTGGCGCCAGTTCACCGCGCTCATCGAAGTCCTTCATAAAGCGAGAACCATCTGGACGACGCAAGTAAGCCCCTTCACCACGCAGTGCTTCCGTTAGTAGGAAGTTACGCGCTTCTGGGTGGAATAAACAAGTTGGGTGGAACTGGTTGAACTCAAGGTTTGCCACACGACAACCCGCACGCCAAGCGATAGCAATACCATCACCTGAAGAAACATCTGGGTTAGAGGTGTATTGGTAAACCTTTGAAGCGCCGCCTGTTGCTAATACAACAAACTTAGCGCGCACGGTTTCAACATGTTCTTGGTTACGGTTCCAAATGTAGGCACCGATCACCTTGTCTTTTGAACCACCAATCTTATCTTCCGTGATCAAATCCAGCGCATTGTGGCGCTCGAAGATCTCGATATTTGGGTGGTTGTTGACGTTATCTTGTAGTGAGGTTTGCATCGCCATGCCAGTTGCATCGGCAGCGTGCAGAATTCTGCGGTGACTGTGGCCACCCTCACGAGTGAGGTGATATTTTGGTTGGCCTTCTGTGCTGTTCTCATCTTTATCAAATGGAACACCACCATCAATCAGCCATTGCACACACTTTTTCGCATTTTCAGCAATGAATTGAACTGTATCTTCTTCGCATAACCCAGCCCCAGCGATTTGAGTATCCTCTACATGAGACTCAATACTGTCCGACTCATCGAACACCGCGGCGATACCACCTTGTGCGTAATACGTCGATCCTTCGCTGCGTGGTCCTTTGCTTAATACAATTACTTTTGCATGTTCTGCTACGCGTAAGGCTAATGACAAGCCTGCCGCACCACTTCCTACCACTAATACATCACACTGATGTTCACGGTTTGCGTTCATAAAACTTATTAAATCCCGGGCTATAGTCGAGTTGTCCACTCTCAATTGACTTTGTCTTGTTTTAGGAGTTTGGCTAAGACTGTTATAATCTCTCCAGAGTCATCCTTAAACGCTATGCAAAATCAATATATAGACAGCTATCTAGAAATATTTAATTGCTCAATACCATTGCTTTTGCTCAAGTTTCCCCAAATTGATAGGGATAGCTATTTTTATTACATCACATTGTGAAACAATAATGGCAAATAATTTTAAGAAAGTTGGAACTTTCGGTATTTGGCTTAGTCACAATAGTGCTCTTGTAGACGGTGGTGTCAATACTACATTTCGCATAATTAGTCCCCATATCTGTGAAGGTGAGGGTTATAACAATAGGAGTACCCGCTCGAATGAACGAGCAGCTAACCGATCAAGTGTTGATTGAGCGAGTTCAGAGTGGAGATAAGCAGGCATTTAACTTACTAGTGGTTAAGTATCAAAACAAAGTTTGTAATCTTATCTCTCGATACGTGAATAATTCCGGTGATGTACCTGATGTAGCACAAGAAGCTTTTATTAAAGCTTACCGCGCGATACCTAACTTTCGTGGCGAGAGTGCCTTCTATACATGGTTATACCGAATTGCCGTGAACACCGCTAAAAATCATATCGTTGCCCAAAGCCGTAGGCCGCCAGCAACCGATGTAGATGCAGAAGATGCAGAATATTACGAAACAGGCAGCGCGTTAAAAGAAATATCGAACCCTGAGAACTTAACGCTGTCAAAAGAATTGAAACAAGTTGTTTTTGGAGCGATTGAAGCGCTACCAGAAGACTTAAAAACTGCAATGACGTTGCGAGAGCTCGAAGGTTTGAGCTACGAAGAGATTGCAGAAGTAATGGATTGCCCTGTAGGAACCGTACGTTCGCGTATTTTCCGAGCTCGTGAAGCGGTGGAAAAGAAAATCAAACCTCTTTTGCAACACTAGAACTTGTAATAATTATGGTGAAAATAATGGCTGATAAAGAAAAGCTTTCGGCACTCATGGATGGTGAAACGATCGATAAAGCTCTCATTGTAGATCTAGAATCTGATCAAGAAAGCATGGATACTTGGCAGAGTTACCATTTAATTGGTGATGTTATGCGTGGGGATTCGCCAGAAACTCCAGAGTGGAACATTGCTAATAGTGTAGCGGCAGCGCTTGAGAACGAGCCTGCATATGGTTCAATGTCGAACCTGCACCAAGTGAATGTTGAACCTACTGTTGCTCCAATTGAAGAGCAACCTAAACCTCAGCAAGCGAAGCGTCAGCTTCCGGCGTGGTTACAACAGTTTGGACAAGTTGCCGTGGCAGCGTGTGTTTCATTAGCCGTTGTATTAGGTGTTCAACAATATGGTGGTAGCGACCCTGCAGCACCAGAGCAGTTGCCTGTACTCCAGACGATTCCATTTGCCGGTTCTGCGGAACCAGTAAGTTTAACGCGTGACTCTGTTGAGAAACCAGCATCTGAAGCTAACTTGCAAGAGCAGCGCAAACGCGTTCATGCATTGTTAGAAGATTATGAGCTGCAGCTAAGATTAAACAGTGATGCATCGCCAATGCAAGATGCACATCTAGAATCGGACATTGAATGAAGAAAATCCTGGTCAGTGCACTGACACTGTTCAGCTTGATGTCTCCAACAGCCTTTGCAGAGGAAACCACTGCAAAGGCCTTGTTGCATCAAATGAACGAGGCCAGTCAGCATCTAAATTACGAACTCTCCTACATTTTGATAAAGAAGAGCAGTATTGAGCCTCTTGTTTATCGCCATGCGGTTAACGACGACCAACAACTTGCACACCTTGTTTATCTAAGCGGCCCTGTTCGTGAAGTCATTCGACGTGGCAACGAAGTTAGCTACATCGAGCCGGGTACAGAGCCATTTACGATTCAGTCAGGCAGCATGGTTGCGCCTGTTATTCCGATGATTAATCGAGATATCGAATCTCTGAATCAGTACTACGACTTTGTGAAAGTTGGTCGCTCTCGTGAAGCAGGTAGCACCACTCAAGTGCTGCGTGTCGTGCCGAAAGATGGCCTTCGCTACTCTTACGTGGTTTGGGTAGACGAAAAAACGAATCTTCCTTTGCGTGCCGACCTTTTGGATCGTGATGGCGAAGTGCTTGAACAGTACCGCACTATCTCTTACGTGGTGAACGATAAGATTGCTGAGGCTATGGGTGGCTTGAGCCAAGCTCAATTGCCGAAAGTTTTATCATTACCGGAAGGCTTAGTGAGTGAAACTAACTGGCAAGCGTCGTGGATTCCTGAAGGGTTTAAATCAAAAGAGCTTAGCCGCTATCAAATGGCTGCGACCGATAAAATGGTTGAAAGTCAGCTTTTCAGTGATGGACTGTTTAACTTTTCGGTTTATATCGCGGAAAAAGATGAGCATTCATTGAAAGGGCAGCTGGTGCGTCAAGGGCGTAGAACCTTGCACAGCTTAGTGATTGGCGATAAAGAGATCTCTGTGGTTGGTGACATTCCGCCGGCAACTGCAAAACGTATTGCTCAGTCAGTTACATTTAATAAATCGGTACAAGCGCAATGATGACCGCGCTGGCGACCGTTAGCTCGGTTGAACAAAAAGGTAAGCAATACTTTGTTCAATTGAGCTGCGAACAACAAACCAGTTGTAGCAGCTGTTCTTCTCAAAAAAACTGCGGTACGGGTATTGTGACCAAGGCTGTTGGCAATAAATCTTTGTTTTGGCAGCTTAAAACCAAAAGCTTAGTCAAAGCTGGACAAATCGTAGAAATTGGCTTTCCAGAAAAAAGCCTACTTCAGTCGGCGGCGATTGTTTATCTCATCCCACTTTTCATGTTGATGATTGGTGCTGGTTTTGGGCAACTCTTGTTACAACCCTTACTCCAGGGGGGCGAGGGCATTGTTATCTTAAGTGCAGCACTGTTTACTGCTGGTGGGATTGCCTTAGCGAAGCGGTTAGCCAAACCCATGGAAGACAAATCCAAGCAAGAAGTCGTCTTGATTCGAATCCTAGGTGAGTCTCTCGTCTAATTTATGATGCTTCTTGCCCTTAAATTGGGTAGAATCTGCCAACTTGATTGAAATGCCGCCACCAATGCTGACTGTAGATTGGACGCGTCGCGGCTTTCTTATTATCCCTATTCAAAGAGTTTAGTCACACCAAGCCTATGAAGCACATTCGTAATTTTTCGATTATCGCCCACATCGACCACGGTAAGTCGACCCTTTCTGACCGCTTAATCCAAGTTTGTGGAGGATTAAGTGAACGTGAGATGGCAGCTCAAGTCCTCGATTCTATGGATATAGAACGCGAGCGTGGTATTACAATTAAAGCGCAGAGTGTGACTTTAGATTACAAAGCTAAAGATGGTGAAACTTACCAACTTAACTTTATCGACACTCCTGGACACGTAGACTTCTCTTACGAAGTATCTCGTTCTCTAGCGGCTTGTGAAGGCGCACTACTTGTAGTGGATGCTGGCCAAGGTGTTGAAGCACAAACTCTAGCAAACTGTTACACAGCAATCGAAATGGAACTGGAAGTAGTGCCAATCTTGAACAAGATTGACCTACCAGCTGCTGAACCAGAACGTGTTGCTGAAGAAATCGAAGAGATCGTTGGCATCGATGCGATGGAAGCGACTCGCTGTTCTGCGAAAACAGGTTTGGGTGTTGATGATGTTCTAGAAAACATCGTGACGGCAATCCCGCCACCGGAAGGTGATCCTGAAGCGCCTCTACAAGCGTTGATCATTGACTCTTGGTTCGATAACTACCTTGGCGTAGTTTCTTTGGTTCGTATCAAAAACGGTAAGCTGAAGAAGAACGATAAGATCAAAGTAATGTCGACAGACCAAGTATGGGGTGTTGACCGTCTAGGTATCTTCACGCCTAAGCAAATCGATACTACAGAGCTAAATACTGGCGAAGTAGGTTGGGTTGTTTGTGGTATTAAAGACATCCTAGGTGCACCGGTTGGTGATACGTTGACGCTTGCAAAAGGCGGCAGCACTGAACGTCTACCTGGTTTCCAAAAAGTGAAGCCTCAGGTATACGCTGGTCTATTCCCTGTATCATCTGATGACTACGAAAACTTCCGTGACGCGTTAGGCAAATTAAGCCTGAACGATGCATCACTGTTCTTTGAACCAGAAAGTTCAGCAGCACTTGGTTTTGGTTTCCGTTGTGGCTTCTTAGGAATGCTTCACATGGAGATCATCCAAGAGCGTCTAGAGCGTGAATACGACCTAGACCTAATCACAACTGCTCCAACAGTAGTGTATGAAGTTGTAAAAACAGATAAAACGGTTCTTTACGTTGATAGCCCGGCTAAACTGCCAGCGGTTAATGACCTAGAAGAAATTCGTGAGCCAATTGCACGCTGTAATATTCTGGTACCTTCGGATTACCTAGGTAACGTAATCACACTGTGTGTTGAGAAGCGTGGCGTACAAGTAGACATGGTCTACCACGGTAACCAAGTTGCTGTGACGTACGATCTTCCTATGGCAGAAGTAGTTCTAGACTTCTTCGACCGTCTGAAGTCAACGTCTCGCGGCTATGCATCATTGGATTACAACTTCCAACGTTACGAGCCATCAAACATGGTACGTGTAGACGTACTGCTGAATGGCGAAACAGTTGATGCACTAGCTATCATTACGCACAAAGATATTGCTCAGTCTCGTGGTCGTCTACTGGTAGAGAAGATGAAAGAATTCATCCCTCGTCAGATGTTCGATATCGCGATTCAAGCAGCGATTGGTAACCACATCATTGCTCGTTCTACAGTGAAACAACTGCGTAAGAACGTAATCGCAAAATGTTACGGTGGTGATATCAGTCGTAAGAAGAAACTTCTTAAGAAACAAAAAGAAGGTAAGAAGCGTATGAAGCAGATCGGTAACGTTGAACTGCCTCAAGAAGCTTTCCTTGCAATCCTTCATGTTGGCAAAGATTAACTTTATCCAGCATTAAACGAATAATTGAAAGTGAAAGAGTAGCTCGCTACTCTTTCACTTTCGTTATTTTTAAAGAAATGAAATTTAAGGGATATCAATGGCTAATACATTTTCGCTTATCTTAGTGATCGTAACTCTAGTGACCGGCATTGTATGGGCGTTGGAAAAGTTTGTGTGGGCGAAGAAGCGCCAGCAAAAGCTTGCTGACGTTGAAGCACAATCGAATGGCCTAGACGCTGAAACTAGCGCAAAAGTTACGGCTCAACCTTGGTGGGTTGAGAACAGTGTGTCCATTTTCCCGGTAATTGCATTTGTTTTGGTTCTGCGTTCATTTATTTATGAACCGTTTCAAATCCCTTCTGGCTCGATGATGCCAACGCTTTTGGTTGGTGACTTCATCTTGGTAGAGAAGTACGCGTACGGTCTAAAAGACCCAGTATGGCGCACTCAACTGGTAGAAACGGGCAAGCCAGAGCGTGGTGATTCAATCGTATTTAAGTACCCACCTCAGCCTAACATCGACTACATCAAGCGTGTTGTTGGTATGCCAGGTGACACCATTCGCTACAGCAGTCGTAAAGAGATCTGCATTCAGGCGAAGGGTACAAGTAGCTGTGAACCAGTGAAACTAAGTAATGTTGAAGAGAGCCAATTTATTCAAGATGGTGTGCCTCTGATTCAGCTGAACGAACAGCTTGGAGACGTAGAACACCAGATTTTAGTTAACCCATTGCGCCGCGATCGTGTGCAAGCATATCAGCCTCGCAATGGTGTTAACGAATGGGTCGTTCCAGAAGGCCAGTACTTTGTGATGGGTGATAACCGTGACAACAGTGCCGATAGCCGTTACTGGGGCTTTGTCCCTGAAGCAAACCTTGTTGGTAAGGCCGTTGCTATTTGGATCAGCTTCGAATTCGAACGCGGTTCAGACAGTGTACTTCCAACATGGATTCCTACTGGTGTGCGTTTTAATCGCATCGGTGGGATTCATTAATCGATCACATAACACATCGAGAGAGCATGAATTCTCCAATTGATAAACTAGAGAGAAAGATTGGCTATCAGTTTAATGATGCCGATCTTATCCACTTGGCGCTGACTCACCGCAGCGCCGCAGGCAAACATAACGAACGTCTTGAGTTTCTGGGCGATTCAATTTTAAGTTTTGTTATCGCTGATGATCTTTACCACCGTTTTCCTAAGGTAAACGAAGGTGATATGAGCCGCATGCGCGCAACATTAGTACGTGGTCATACATTGGCAGAACTAGGTCGTGAATTCGAACTAGGAGATTACTTAAAATTAGGTCCAGGTGAGTTGAAGAGTGGCGGTTTCCGTCGTGATTCTATTCTAGCGGATGCGGTTGAAGCGGTCATCGGCGCTGTCTATTTAGATAGTGATACCGAGACGGTTCGCGGCATTATTTTAAGCTGGTACCAATCTCGCCTAGATGCTATTCAGCCTGGAGTATCTCAAAAAGATCCGAAAACTCGCCTACAAGAGTTTTTGCAAGGTCGAAGAAATCCTCTACCTGTCTACACAGTGACTAATATTAAAGGTGAAGCACACAACCAAGAGTTTACGGTTGAGTGTGAAGTGGCAGGTGTGGATAAACCTGTTATCGGTAAAGGCACTAGCCGCCGCAAGGCAGAACAAGCGGCTGCTGAAACAGCATTAGAGCAACTAAGCAATGTCTGATAACAACCAAGATTTCGATATCGATGCATTCTTTTCATCTGATAGCAAAAAAACAGGCCTACCGGAAAACCAACACTGTGGCTTCATCGCTATTGTCGGTCGCCCAAATGTAGGTAAGTCGACGCTTCTGAACCATATTCTGGGTCAGAAGATTTCTATTACATCACGTAAACCACAGACGACACGTCACCGTATTATGGGCGTTGAAACTGAGGGTGATTACCAAGCGATCTTTGTTGATACTCCTGGACTTCATATTGAAGAAAAGCGTGCCATCAACCGCTTGATGAACCGTGCGGCGAACAGCTCATTGAGTGATGTAAACCTAGTATTCTTCCTTGTCGATGGTACTCACTGGACTGACGACGATGAGATGGTTCTGAACAAACTGAAGAAGACTGACTTCCCAGTTGTACTTTGCATCAACAAAGTAGATAACGTTCAAGACCGTACTAACGTGATGCAGCACATGATGGAAGTCTCTAAGAAGATGGACTTCATTGATGTAGTGCCAATCTCAGCGAAGCAAGGTAAAAATATTGATGTACTGCGTAAGCACGTACGTGAACATTTACCTAAAGCGACACACCACTTCCCTGAAGAATACGTGACTGATCGCTCGCAACGTTTTATGGCCTCTGAAATTATCCGTGAAAAGCTGATGCGCTTTACGGGTGACGAGCTACCTTACTCGGTAACGGTTGAAATCGAACGTTTCGATTACAACCCAGATAACGATGGCTTCCACATCAATGCACTGATTCTTGTTGAGCGTACAGGCCAGAAGAAAATGGTGATTGGTAAAGCGGGCGAGAAGATCAAAACGATTGGTCGTGAAGCGCGTATCGATATGGAAGAGCTATTCGGCCGTAAGGTTTACCTAGAGACTTGGGTCAAGGTTAAATCTGGCTGGGCTGATGATGAGCGTGCACTTCGCTCGTTAGGCTACATCGACGATCTATAATATATTGAACGTCACTTTCTGAGATTAAGAAAGTTGAACTGAAGATAAATCCAAGAGAGAGTGCGAACTCTCTCTTTTTGTATCTGTAATAAGGGTAAGTGATTGAGCGAAGGGTTACAGCGATGCTTTGTGTTGCACCGTCGACCATACAGTGAGTCGAGCCTGATCTTGGACGTCTTCAGCGAAGAGTTCGGTCGGGTGACGTTGATGTCTAAAGGCGCTCGCAGCAAGCGTTCCAATTTGAAAGGTGCATTACAACCTTTTACGCCGCTATTGCTTAAGTGGTCTGGTAATGGTTCGATGAAAACCTTACGCCAAGCTGAACCCATCAGCTTGGGGCTCCCTCTCACCGGTATTAATCTGTATTCAGGCATGTACGTGAACGAGCTTATCGGTCGGGTATTGATGGCGGAAGTACCGATGCCTGCACTTTTTCACGACTATCTTCATGCTTTAACAGAGCTGGCGCATAATGATAATCCTGAGCCAGCACTGCGTCGCTTTGAGCTGGCTCTATTATCTGCTATGGGTTACGGCGTCGACTTTTTACACTGCGCGGGCACTGGCGAAGCGATTGATCCGAGCATGACTTATCGCTATCGAGAGCAGAAAGGTTTCATCGCTTCAGTACGTCGAGATAACCTGACTTTTATGGGCGATGAACTTATTGCAATCAGCGAACGTAGGTTTATCACTAAAGAGCAGTTAAAAGCGGCAAAACGCTTTACACGCATAGCCTTAAAGCCGTATCTTGGCGGCAAACCATTAAAAAGTAGAGAGCTATTTATGCCAACAATAGCCCTCTCCAGAGCACGGAGTATTGGAAAATGAGCTCAATCCTTTTAGGCGTTAATATCGACCATATTGCAACACTACGTAATGCACGTGGTACTAAATACCCAGATCCAGTACACGCAGCTGAAATCGCTGAACGTGCTGGTGCAGATGGCATTACTATTCACCTGCGTGAAGACCGTCGTCACATCGTTGATCGCGATGTGCGTATTCTGGCTGAAACACTTCAAACTCGCATGAACTTGGAGATGGCCGTAACGGACGAGATGGTTCAAATTGCACTCGATACTAATCCTGAGTTTGTTTGTCTGGTTCCTGAAAAACGTGAAGAGCTAACCACTGAAGGTGGCTTGGACGTAGTTGGTCAACTAGAGAAGATCAAAGCGGCGACACAAAAACTGTCTGCAGCAGGTATCAAGGTATCTCTGTTTATCGATGCTGACCGTGAGCAAATCGATGCTGCAAAAGCGTGTGGCGCACCGTTCATTGAACTGCACACGGGTCACTATGCTGATGCTAAGACAGAAGAAGATCAACAAGACGAGCTTAAGAAGATCGCAGCAGGCGCAAGCTATGCAGATGACTTAGGTATCACAGTCAATGCGGGTCATGGTCTGACTTACCACAACGTAGCACCGATTGCGGCACTTCCAGAGATCTACGAGCTGAACATCGGTCACTCGATCATGGGACGTGCAGTGTTTGATGGCTTAAACAAAGCCGTTGCAGACATGAAAGCAATCATGGAAACAGCACGTAACAACGCTTAGTTCGGCAAGTCGTCGGCACTAAGCGATGTACAGTTAATCATTAGACAGAAGTTAAGTAGTAGAGGAAACATGGCAGTTGTTGGATTAGGTACAGATATCGCAGAAATCGAACGTGTCGAGAAGGCGCTGTCGCGAAGTGGCGACGCTTTTGCTCAGCGTATTTTGACGGATTCTGAGTTTGAAGTATTCCAACAGTTGAAGCAAAAAGGCCGTTACCTTGCAAAACGTTTTGCTGCTAAAGAAGCTGCATCTAAGGCGTTAGGTACGGGGATTGCGCTGGGTGTTACCTTCCACGACTTTGAGATTTCAAACGATGAGCATGGTAAGCCAGTATTGAGCTTACACAAGAAAGCGCGTGAAATCGCAGAGGCGAATGGCACAACATCGATTCATCTGACTATCTCGGATGAGCGTCACTACGCTGTGGCAACGGTGTTACTCGAATCGTAAACAGATTATCGCGACTTTATATCTAGTGCTCTTGGCTCTAGACAGAAAAAAGCAGAGCTCATGAGCTCTGCTTTTTTATTGGCGGGTAAACCCTCTAAAGAATACTAGTGAGTAACAAGTACCCGCTAGGCCTTCGCCTGTTTCAAGTAGTGAATCGCGGTTGCTTGAACCTTATCTAATTCATCCTGAAGCTCGAAAAGCTCAGGTTCAATGTCTTCAACAGAAGTACCTGAACGCAGCTCTTTCTCTATTGTCGCACATACCGATTTTAGCCTTGGTACGCCGCTGTACGAGCTGCTGCCATGCATCTTGTGAATGATGTGTATCAGCTCTTCAACTGGATAGTCACTGTCTTCTATCGCTTTGTCTGCTGCCTCATACACCTCTGGAATAAAGTCGACGAGCATTTGCAGCATATCGCGTGCGAGGTCTTCTTTATTGGCGGCTTGTTTCATCGCAGCTTGCCAATCAATGATGATGTTTGTGTGCACGCTGGCTTCAGTTTCTGACACCGGACCGTTGTCGACTTCAGCAGAGACCGCTGGGTGGTCTGGATCTATTTTTTCGATGAGCTCAACCTCAGAGGTCGAGCTCCAATGAATCAGAACCTGCTGTAAAACATGCTCTTCAATAGGTTTGGTTAGGTAGTCATCCATGCCCGCTTCAAGCAGTCGATCTCGTTCGCCAATCATTGCATGTGCGGTCACGGCAATTACAGGTGTATTCGCATTGTTCGCCAGTTTTTTGATGTTCTGACAAGCGGTTACACCGTCCATCTGTGGCATTTGAATATCCATGAAGATGATATCAAATGGCGTCTCTGTCGCTTTGTCTATCGCCTGCTGACCACTGGTACAACTGATGACGGTTTCTACACGCTCTTTAAGCAGCGCGGTAATCAACTTAAGGTTGGCTGGGTTGTCGTCTACTGCCATCACAGTAAGCGGTAACTTCTCTTCAGAATGCGTTTCAATCGCTGGTGCAATCAAGGTAGGTGCCTGATTCGATACCAGAGTTTGCAGCAACTTCTTACGAGAAAGAGGCTTGGTGATGCACTGAACATCGACCTCTTTCATTAGTTGCTCACCCAACGCTAGCTCGGTACTTGGTGTACCAATAATCACGTTTTGAGCAATCTTCTTCGCACCGATCGCCCAACCACTCACAGTATCAAATTGATACTCTTGGTTGGCGGCTAGGTTAAGCAGAACGTAGTCATACGAGGTCGTCTCATCTGGCATCACCGAACGATACGTTACCACTAAGCCTTCTTGGGTTAGGATTTGCTGAGTAATCGA
This sequence comes from Vibrio sp. 1S139, assembly GCF_041439475.1. NCBI lineage: Bacteria > Pseudomonadati > Pseudomonadota > Gammaproteobacteria > Vibrionales > Vibrionaceae > Vibrio > Vibrio sp. 1S139. The sequence continues at coordinate 25,858 of NZ_JBGOOD010000017.1, read as the reverse complement.
TGCCGCTTGCATGTTTGGCTCGATAAGCAGCAGTTGTTTGTCTTGCAGACACTGCGTCTCAATCAGCTCTGTCATAGGCATATCAGTCGTTGATAGTCTCAAGGTGAACCAGAAGGTAGAGCCTTGGTGAAGACGACTGGTTAGGCTGATCTCTCCGCCCATTTGGCTGACCAGTTTTTGGGTGATAACCAGACCTAAGCCTGTACCGCCGTAACGACGAGAGATACTTGCATCGGCTTGGCTGAAAGCTTGGAAAAGCTGAGCTTGTTGACGCTCAGAAATACCAATACCCGTATCGCGAACCATGAATTGCAGCTCGATGTTGTCTTCACTTTGTGAGCGAAGCTCAACGCTGATATCAATGTTGCCGCGTTCGGTAAACTTGATTGAGTTACCAACAAGGTTGGTTAGGATCTGCTGAATACGCAGTGGATCGCCCACCACACCTGGCGGTACTTTAGGGTCGATCTTCAGTGTCAGTTCTAGGCCTTTCTCATGAGCGTTGGTTGCTTGAAGGTTTACTACCTCTTCAAGGCTGGCTTGGAATTCAAATGGGATGTTCTCTAGGGCTAATTTACCGGCTTCAAGTTTCGAGAAGTCCAAGATATCGTTGATGATGCTAAGCAGGTTGTTTGCCGAGCGTTCAATGGTTTGTAGGTAATCGGTTTGACTGTTCGATAGGTGAGTCTTGAGCATTTGACGAGTAAAGCCAATCACACCGTTCAGCGGCGTTCTCAATTCGTGAGACATATTCGCTAAGAACTCAGACTTAACACGAGCCGCTTCTTGAGCGCGTTTCTTCGCGATGTCTAACTCAACGTTTTGAATCTCTAGCTGTTCAAGAGTTTCACGCAAATCTGATGTGGCCTGGTCGATACTGTGCTGCATCTCGACGTGATACTCTGATAGCGATACCGCCATCGCATTGATACCGTTTTTCAGCGAGTCTAGCTCACCATGCATCTTACCTTCGATACGCACATCTAGGTGACCTCGACGAATTCGGTCGACCATGTTTTTCATGTGTGTGATCGGTTGAGTGACATCGTGCATTAAGCGGAACGCAAACACGCCCGATAAACCAAGCCCGAGAATCAACACTAAGAATGCAGAGAACACTTCTTGATATTGCTGCAATCGAAGTGATGAAAGATCTAATTCAATCGCAATGTAGCCGATCGCTTGATTAGCTTGAGACTGACCGTTGGCTGAATTGATGTACTGGCCTTCGGCGATGATAGGTGTCCGCAGAATCAGCGTATTATCGAGAAGGTTCGATGAGCTTAAATGCGGGATCGGTTTATCTTTGGGGTAGGTCAGGCTTTCAAAATCGGGGTGGAAGTTTGAGGTTACAAACAACTCATGACGCTCATCAAACACCGCGATACTGCGCACTAGCTTAGAATTCTTTCGATGCGCATAGCTAATAAGCTGACGAACAGACTCTCGACTTTCGAGCTTCATGCCTGATTCACTCGTAATCGCAAGTGGCTCAATGATGCTAGTACCAGTGTTAACCACTTGACCTTCAAGGTCTTGATAGCGGTTAAATGAGAAAAATGCACTCAATAGCAACCCAATAATCAGGGTTGGAGCTAGAGTTAAGGTAATTACACGGGCTCTTAAGCCATATCTGGTCATGTTCTTTAATTACATCGAGGTCTGGATATGGGAAAATAACGCACACAATGGCGGTTAAGTGAACGGTAAGCTTAATCAAAGCCGTGACGTTCGACAATGATTCCAAGACATAATAGTGAGTCCTGGATACCAATTACTTATTAAAAGATACATTAGGCACAAGCAATGGCACGTTTTTTCCAACCAAAAAAGAAAACTCAACTCGAGACCAAGCATCAATCGGTTTTGGTTGAACGAATGGATCACAATGGCGCTGGCATCGCTTATCAAAAGAATAAACCGGTTTTCATTGATGGCGCATTGCCCGGTGAGCAGGTGGTTATTCAACTTACTGAGAGCAAAAGTAAGTTTTCGCGAGCTAAACTCATCAAGTTATTGAAGCCGAGCGAGCAGCGTTTAAAGCCGTTTTGTAAGCACTTTAATCAGTGTGGTGGCTGTCACCTTCAACACCTAGGTTACTCTTCTCAGGTTGAGCATAAATCGCAATCTCTGACGCACCTGATGAGCCAATACCAAACGGCGAACACTGAAGTTGCACAACCTATTGTCGGTGATGAAACCGGTTATCGACGTCGCGCACGTATCAGCCTATTTGTTGATAAGAAGACACAACAGCTTCAATTCGGTTTCCGTAAGAAGCAGAGTAAGCAGATTGAAAACATCACCGACTGTGCCGTGCTTGATCCTCGCCTTAATGTGTTGCTGCCAAAACTGAAAAATTTACTGAACACTTTCAACAGCCTTACGTCTTTAGGACACGTTGAATTGGTGTTGGGCGATACTGGCCCTGTTATGGTTCTACGTCACCTTAAGCCTTTGGTTGAAAAAGATGAGCAAGCGCTGATTGCGTTAGCAAAAGAAGAAGGCGCTACGCTGTACTCGATGCCTGAAACCGATAAGTTGGTCCGTCTGGTTGGTGATGCGCCTAGCTACAGCGAAACTGGCGTGACGTTACCGTTTGAGCCAAACCACTTTATCCAAGTAAACCAGAAAGTGAATCAGCAGATGGTGGCTCAAGCGATTGAGTGGCTAGAACCTCAAGCGGATGAGCGAGTGCTCGACCTGTTTTGCGGCTTAGGGAATTTCAGTTTGCCGATCGCGCAACAATCGGCGTTTGTGGTTGGCGTAGAAGGCGTTGATGAAATGGTTCAGCAAGCCACATCTAATGCAGCGTTAAACCAGTTAAGCAATACGGAATTTTACCAAGCTAACCTTGAAGAAGACTTATCTTCACAGCCTTGGGCAAAAGAGAAATTCGATAAAATATTGCTTGACCCGGCACGTGCGGGAGCGAGTGGGATCGTTGATCAAATTTCAGCGTTAGGAGCGAAGCGTGTGGTTTATGTTTCGTGTAATCCTGCTACTCTAGCTAGAGATTCAGAGAGCTTAGAAAAGCAAGGCTACCAATTAGCCAAACTTGGTATGTTGGATATGTTCCCACACACTAGCCATTTAGAATCGATGGCTCTCTTTATCAAGGCTTAAAGGCCCGTAAATAAGGCTTAAAAATGAATGACAAAGGCGCAGGGACACCTGCGCTGATATCAATATGGTCGAACTAACTTGGAACCAGTTAGTCATATTGAATTGGGTATAAAACAGAATAACTAGGAAGGCACGATGGTTGCGGTACGAAGCGCACATTTAAACCCAAGCGAACAGTTTGAGCTAGAAAGTTGGATTGCGTCATTAAAGCAAGACGCAAAAACCTCGAATAAACTGAACAAAGTTTATCGTCACTGTGAAGAGCTATTAAAAGATCACGAGCAAGCATCACTCTTGCTATGGCGTGGACGCGAGATGATTGAAATCTTGGTCACGCTGTCGATGGATCGTGCAACATTAGTCGCAGCACAACTCTTCCCAGTGGTATCAAGTGGCGTTTTTGAACGCGAAGCCTTCGAAGAAAGCTACGGCAAAGAAATCGTTAAGCTGATTGACGGCGTTGAAGAAATGGCGGCCTTGGGCCAGCTAAACGTGACCCTTGAAGGCAGTGCAGCCTCGGGTCAAGTCGATAACGTTCGTCGCATGCTACTGGCTATGGTTGATGACTTCCGTTGCGTAGTCATCAAGCTAGCGGAGCGAATCTGTAACCTTATTGAGGTGAAAAAGGCATCTGATGCTGTGCGTCGTGCGGCAGCAAAAGAATGTTCTAACATCTATGCACCACTGGCTAACCGTTTAGGTATCGGCCAACTTAAGTGGGAAATCGAAGATTACGCATTCCGCTACCAACAACCAGATACCTACAAGCAGATTGCGAAACAGCTGTCTGAACGTCGTATCGTACGTGAACAATACATTAAAGACTTCGTTGATGATTTAACCGCAGAAATGCAGCGTTCAAGCATCAATGCTGAAGTCAGCGGTCGACCAAAACACATCTACAGTATCTGGCGTAAGATGCAGAAGAAAGGTTTGGACTTCGATGAGCTTTTTGACGTACGTGCGGTACGTATCATCGCCGACCAGCTTCAAGACTGCTATGCCGGCTTAGGTGTGGTTCATACCAAATACAAACATCTACCAAGTGAATTCGATGACTATGTGGCGAACCCTAAGCCAAATGGTTACCAGTCGATTCATACCGTAGTACTTGGCCCTGAAGGCAAGACCATTGAGATTCAGATCCGTACTAAGCAAATGCACGAAGACTCTGAGCTTGGTGTGGCGGCGCACTGGAAGTACAAAGAAGGAGCTTCAAGCGGCCGTAGTGGCTACGATGAGAAAATCACTTGGTTGCGTAAACTTATCGACTGGCAAGAAGAGATGTCGGACTCTGGCGAGATGCTGGATGAGGTACGTAGCCAAGTCTTCGATGACCGTGTATACGCATTTACTCCACGTGGTGACGTGGTCGACTTACCAATGGGCGCAACCCCGTTGGATTTCGCCTACCACATCCACTCGATGGTCGGACACCGCTGTATCGGTGCCAAAGTAGCGGGGCGTATCGTACCGTTCACTCATAAACTATCGATGGGCGATCAAGTTGAGATCATCACGCAGAAAGAGCCGAACCCATCTCGTGACTGGTTAAATCCAACCACAGGTTTTGTTCATTCTGGTCGAGCTCGAGCGAAAATCAACGCTTGGTTCCGCGCACAAAGCCGTGAGAAAAACCTAGAAGCGGGTCGTGATATCCTGGAAGTTGAGCTAGCGAAAGTAGGCGCAACCCTAAAAGATGCTGATCAATACGCACTAAAACGCTTTAACGTGAATACGCCAGACGAACTCTATGCAGGTATTGGTAGTGGCGACTTGCGTATTAACCAAGTGGTTAATCACATCAATGCGCTAGTGAATAAGCCAACGGCGGAAGAAGAAGACAAGAAAGCGCTAGAGAAACTGCTTGAGTCGGAAAACAAGCCGGCACAACAGAGTCGTCCGAAGAAAGATGCGGTAGTGGTTGAGGGCGTTGATAACCTAATGACGCACCTAGCGCGTTGCTGTCAGCCAATCCCAGGTGATGTGATTAAAGGTTACATCACTCAAGGTCGTGGTATCTCAGTGCACCGCGCTGACTGTGAACAGCTAGGCGAGCTAAGCGTGCATGCGCCAGAACGTATCATTGATACCGTTTGGGGTAATGGCTTTGTCGGTTCATACATCCTAACGCTGCGTGTTGAAGCGCTAGAACGTAATGGCTTGTTGAAAGACATCACCTCACTGTTCTCGAATGAAAAGATCAGCGTGACCACAATGAAGAGCCGCATCGACTACAAGCGTCAGCTATCGGTAATGGATTTCGATTTGGAAGTGACCAATATTGAAATTCTGAGTCGCGTTACCAGCCGAGTAGAACAAATCAAAGATGTTATGTCAGTCAAAAGGTTGGGGTAGGCCAAAATACTATCCACGTCATTCCCTACAGTGAGGGACGAACGTGATAGGGAATCTCGTAAAGCGATTTGAGATCCCCAACTCGCTCATTCTTCGCTCTTGGGGATGACGGAAAGAATAGAAAGGTGAGCGGTTTTGGCTGCTCGCCTTTTTTAGTTTTAGAAGACGTTATAAATTTAAAAATCAAAGACAGTGAATAGGAAGAAAACGATGAATCACCCGATTGAACAACTTGAACAGATTATGACTAAGCTGCGCGATCCAGAAGGTGGCTGTCCTTGGGATTTGAAACAAAATTTTGAAACAATTGTGCCGCATACTATCGAAGAAACCTACGAGGTGGTGGACGCGATTCACAACAAAGATTGGCCGAACCTACAAGAAGAACTGGGTGATCTGCTATTTCAGGTGATTTTCTACAGCCAGCTCGCCAAAGAGCAAGGGCTGTTTGAGTTCTCTGATGTGGTCGATGGCATCAATGAGAAGCTAACGCGCCGCCATCCGCATGTGTTTTCTGATACCGAGTTTGCGAGCGATGAAGAAATTAATGCCAACTGGGAAGCTGAAAAAGCCAAAGAAAAAGCTCAGGCAGGCAAAACTCAAGAAAGTATTCTAGACTCAATACCAAACTCTCTACCTGCGCTTTCACGTGCTACAAAGATTCAAAAACAGGTAGCGAAATATGGCTTTGATTGGGACTCTATTGGCCCAGTGGCTAATAAGGTTTTAGAGGAAGTCGATGAGGTGCTGGAAGAGGCACTTCAAGTGACGCCAAATGAAGATTTGGTTGAAGAAGAGTTGGGAGACTTGCTGTTTGCGACGGTCAATTTGGTACGACATTTGGGTAAAAATCCAGAGTCGGCGCTCAATAAAGCCAATCTGAAGTTCTCACGTCGCTTTAAAGGGGTGGAACAAAAAGTTCGTCAGCAAGATAAAATTTTGACCGATTTTTCACTACAACAGCTTGATTCCATGTGGGATGAAGTCAAGGTGGCGGATAAAAGATAACCAAAGCTTTTATCATGAATTGATTTGAAGCAAAAAATAAAAAATAGCAGTGTGATAGATTTCACGTTGTGGCGATAAGGGGCTTCTGGTATATTTTCATCCCGTCCAGAAGTAGTCCATTTCCCTCATTCAACCAATTTCAGGTTAAACATGACGACAAATTACATTTTTGTTACTGGCGGGGTTGTATCCTCTCTAGGTAAAGGTATTGCTGCAGCATCTCTTGCGGCTATTTTAGAAGCTCGTGGTCTTAAAGTGACTATGATGAAGCTTGACCCTTACATCAACGTTGATCCAGGCACTATGAGCCCGACTCAGCACGGTGAAGTGTTCGTTACGGAAGATGGCGCTGAAACAGACCTTGACCTTGGTCACTATGAGCGATTCATTCGCACCAAGATGACTAAGCGTAACAACTTCACTGCAGGTCGTGTTTACTCAGACGTACTCGCTAAAGAGCGTCGCGGTGATTACCTAGGTGCAACTATTCAGGTTATCCCACACATCACTAACTCTATCAAAGAGCGTGTAATTTCTGGCGCAGCTGGCCACGATATTGCGATCGTTGAAGTTGGTGGTACGGTTGGTGATATCGAATCTCTACCATTCATGGAAGCGATTCGTCAGCTAGCAGTAGAACTAGGCCGTGAACGCGCAATGTTCATGCACCTTACTTTAGTGCCATACCTAGCAGCTGCGGGCGAAGTGAAAACTAAGCCAACGCAACACTCTGTAAAAGAGCTACTGTCTATTGGTATTCAGCCAGACATCCTAGTTTGTCGTTCAGACCGCAACATTCCTTCGAACGAGCGTAAGAAAATTGCTCTGTTCTGTAATGTGCAAGAAAATGCAGTTATTTCTATGCGCGATGTTGACTCTATCTACAAGATCCCTCAGCTTATTAAAGCTCAAGGTACTGATGAACTTGTATGTAAGCGTTTCGGCATCACAGCTCCAGAAGCAGACCTGTCTGAATGGGAACAAGTGATTTACGAAGAAGCTAACCCAACGGGTGAAGTGACGATTGGTATGGTTGGTAAGTACATTGAACTACCAGACGCATACAAATCAGTAAATGAAGCGCTAAAACACGCGGGCTTGAAAAATCGCCTAAGCGTTAATATTAAATACGTAGATTCACAAGACGTTGAGTCTCGTGGCGTAGAAGTTTTAGAAGGCCTAGATGCAATCCTAGTTCCTGGTGGCTTTGGTGACCGTGGTGTTGAAGGTAAGATTCTTGCTGCTCAATACGCTCGTGAAAACAAAGTACCGTACTTAGGTATCTGTCTAGGTATGCAAGTAGCACTTATCGAGTACGCTCGTAACGTTGCGAAAATGGAAGGGGCACACTCTTCTGAATTCTGTACTGAAACTAAGTACCCAGTTGTTGGTCTTATCACTGAGTGGACTGATGGCGAAGGTAAAGTTGAAGAGCGTACAGAAACATCTGACCTTGGCGGCACAATGCGTCTTGGTTCACAGCTTTGTCACCTAGCGAAAGGGACGAAAGCTTACGAATTATACGGTAGCGCGACGATCCATGAACGTCACCGTCACCGTTACGAAGTGAACAACAATCTTCGTCCACAAATCGAAAAAGCGGGCCTAAAAGTATCGGGTCTATCTGCGGACAAGAAACTGGTTGAAGTTATTGAGAACCCGAACCACCCATGGTTCGTTGCTGCTCAATTCCACCCAGAGTTCACTTCAACACCTCGCGATGGTCACCCATTGTTTGCAGGTTTCGTTAAAGCGGCTGGTGAGTTCCAGCGCGGCGAGTTAGAGAAGTAAAAAGGAATACAGGTAGCTGCGTAAGTTGTGCTGCTACCTTTAAATTTGACATTTATATATTCAACGAGAAGGAAACATTCAATGTCTAAGATCGTTAAAGTTCTAGGTCGTGAAATCATCGATTCACGTGGTAACCCAACTGTAGAAGCTGAAGTACACCTAGAAGGCGGTTTCGTAGGTATGGCTGCTGCTCCATCTGGCGCATCTACTGGTTCTCGCGAAGCTCTTGAGCTACGTGACGGCGACAAATCCCGTTTCCTAGGTAAAGGTGTTCTTAAAGCTATTGAAGCTGTAAACGGCCCAATCGCTGAAGCTCTAGTTGGTACTGACGCTAAAGCACAAGCTGACGTTGACCAAATCATGCTTGACCTAGACGGTACTGATAACAAGTCTAAGTTCGGCGCGAACGCTATCCTAGCTGTATCTCTAGCTAACGCAAAAGCTGCTGCTGCTGCGAAAGGCATGCCTCTATACGAGCACATCGCTGAGCTAAACGGTACTGCTGGTCAGTTCTCTATGCCTCTACCAATGATGAACATCATCAACGGTGGTGAGCACGCAGATAACAACGTTGACATCCAAGAGTTCATGATCCAACCAGTTGGCGCTAAAACTCTTAAAGAAGGTCTACGTATCGGCGCTGAAGTATTCCACAACCTAGCTAAAGTTCTTAAGTCTAAAGGCTACAGCACTGCAGTTGGTGATGAAGGTGGTTTCGCTCCTAACCTTAAGTCTAACGCTGAAGCTCTAGAAGTTATCGCAGAAGCTGTTGCAGCTGCTGGTTACGAACTAGGTAAAGACGTTACTCTTGCTATGGACTGTGCAGCATCTGAGTTCTTCGACAAAGAAGCTGGTATCTACAACATGAAGGGCGAAGGTAAAACTTTCACTTCTGAAGAGTTCAACCACTACCTAGCTGAGCTAGCGAACAACTTCCCAATCGTTTCTATTGAAGACGGTCTTGACGAGTCAGATTGGGATGGCTTCAAGCACCAAACTGAACTTCTAGGCAACAAACTTCAAATCGTTGGTGACGATCTGTTCGTTACAAACACTAAGATTCTTGCTGAAGGTATCGAGAAAGGCGTAGCTAACTCTATCCTTATCAAGTTCAACCAAATCGGTTCTCTAACAGAGACTCTAGCTGCTATCAAGATGGCTAAAGACGCTGGCTACACTGCAGTAATCTCTCACCGTTCTGGCGAAACTGAAGATGCAACTATCGCTGATCTAGCGGTAGGTACAGCTGCAGGTCAAATCAAAACTGGTTCTATGAGCCGTTCTGACCGTGTTGCTAAGTACAACCAACTTATCCGTATCGAAGAAGCTCTAGGTTCTAAAGCTCCTTACAACGGTCTTAAAGAAGTTAAAGGTCAATAATTCGTCCTATTTGGCACTGTAGCTGCGTTAACTGCAGAAGATTCACTAAGTCACATAGGAAACTATGCTCCATAGCTGAATCTTCTTTGTTGCCTTGCTACAGCACCAACTAGTTAGAATTATGCACTAATACTTTTGAATGCCTCGCTTATGCGGGGCATTTTTTTGTCTGTAGAAAACTGAATGAAAGAAGCTCTAGGCTCTAAAGCTCCTCCTTGTCACATATAAAGTTCGTCATTCCCTAGACTGACGAAGGAAGGAGTAGGGAATCTCATTGTTTTCCTGACAATGACTCCCCGACTTATTGATTCCCTGACACCACATATCTCGCACCAATAAGCTCATTATGGTATATATGTGCCTTATTCTAGTTCCTTCTTTTTCAACCGGCGAAAGGTGTTATGCGAATTTTTGCTTTAGTACTGCTCATAGTGTTTGGCTGGCTACAACACACACTGTGGCTCGGTAAAAATGGTATCTCTGATTACTACGGTGTGAACAACGAAATCCAAGTTCAACAGCAAGTAAATGAAAAGCTGCATATTCGAAATGCAGAAATGTTTGCTGAAATTGACGATCTACGCCAAGGCTTAGACGCGATAGAAGAACGCGCACGTCATGAACTTGGAATGGTCAAAGAAGGTGAAACGTTTTATCGCATCATTGGTGAGGAATCCCATTAATGTCGACTCAACTTCAAAGCGTGATTGCCGTTGTACCTGCGGCGGGCGTCGGTAGCCGAATGAAGGCAGACCGCCCTAAGCAATATCTCAAGATTCACGGCAAAACAATTTTAGAGCACACCATTGAGAAATTACTGTCTCACCCACAAGTCGCTCAAATTGTCGTTGCGATCAGCGATGATGACCCATACTACCCTGATCTAGCACTCAACCTGAACCCGCAAGTGATCAGAGTGTCAGGCGGAAGCGAGCGAGCGGACTCTGTACTCTCTGCGCTAAACTATATCGCTGAGCAGCAGCTTAGTGATTGGGTAATGGTTCACGATGCGGCAAGGCCGTGTGTTCAGCTAAGTGATATCGACAAGCTAATTTCCGGCGCGATGAGCCATGATGTGGGCGCTATTTTAGCGGCTCCAGTTCGTGACACGATGAAGCGCGGTGCCCAAGGGCAGATCGAGCATACCGTTGAGCGTGCCGATTTATGGCATGCACTTACGCCGCAAATGTTCAGAGCAAAGCCTCTGTGGAAGGCATTAAGTGAGGCGTTGCAACAAGGCGCTTCAATTACTGATGAAGCCTCAGCCTTTGAATGGAAAGGTTTATCGCCCGCTTTAGTGGCGGGGCGTTCAGATAATTTTAAGATTACTCAGCCTGAAGATTTAGCGCTTGCTGAGTTCTATTTAAGTCAGAATAAGGAATAATGATGATTCGTATTGGCCATGGCTTTGATGTACATAAGTTTGGTGGTGAAGGCCCGGTAATTATTGGTGGTGTAAGCATCCCTTACGAGCAAGGTCTTATTGCACACTCAGACGGTGATGTTGCCCTTCATGCGTTGTGTGACGCTCTATTGGGTGCGATTGCTGCGGGTGATATTGGTCGTCATTTCCCTGATACCGATGACGAATGGAAAGGTGCGGATAGCCGTGAGCTACTGAAAGATGTTTACCGTCGAGTAAAAGAACAAGGTTACGTGATTGGTAATGCCGATATTACTATCATGGCGCAAGCTCCAAAGATGGCGCCTCATATAGACTCTATGTGCCAAGCTATTGCTCAAGACCTAGAAACCAGCATTAGCAATGTGAATGTAAAAGCGACGACCACTGAGCGTTTAGGTTTTACAGGTCGCAAAGAGGGCATCGCATGTGAAGCGGTGGTCCTAATTACTAAAAGTGCGTAAGCACCAACACGAAAAGAACAGCATGTCAGATATTTTATCTTCATTGGCTTATCTAAACGGTAAACCAACTGCGAAAGCAAAACTAAAAGCAAAAGCCGAACACTTTGTCGTTAATGAAGACTTGGGTTTTGAGTTTGCTGGTGAAGGCGAGCACCTAATGGTTCGTATTCGTAAAACTGGTGAAAACACGAGCTTCGTAGCAAACGAGCTGGCTAAAGCTTGCGGTGTTAAGTCGAAAGACGTGAGCTGGGCGGGTTTGAAAGACCGCCACGCTGTGACAGAGCAGTGGTTGAGCGTTCACCTACCGAAAGGTGAGCCTGACTTTTCAGGGTTCTTAGCACAATACCCAAGCATTGAAATCTTAGCGACAGCGCGACACAACAAAAAGTTACGTCCAGGCGATTTAGTTGGCAACCAATTTGAGTTGACCTTGTCTGAAGTAACGGATTGCGATGATGTGGTCAAGCGTTTGGAAAAAGTCGCTCAAGTGGGCGTGCCAAACTACTTTGGTGCTCAGCGTTTTGGCAATGAAGGTAACAACCTATCTGAAGCTCGTCGTTGGGGCCGCGATAACGTTCGTACTCGTAACCAGAATAAGCGCAGCTTGTACCTTTCTGCAGCTCGTTCGTGGATTTACAACCTGATCCTTTCAGACCGTATTGAGCAAGATGCGTTTGCATCAGCATTGGTTGGCGATATCGTGGTGAAAGACGGTGCTCAACTGGCAGTAACAGCAGACAACATTGAAGCTGTAAACCAAGACATTGCGAACGGTTCTGCTTTGATAACTGTTGCTTTGGCTGGCGATAATGCCTTACCAACGATTGATGAGTCTCAAGCGTTAGAGCAAAAACATCTTGATTCTGAACCTGACCTAATGGCGCTGATTCGCGGTAACCGCATGCGCCATGACCGTCGTGAAGCATCGTTAAAACCAACCTATTTAACTTGGGAAGTGAACGAAGATAATGTCACTCTTAAGTTCTCTCTAGACGCAGGTTGTTTCGCAACCGCTATCGTTCGAGAGTTGGTTGAAGAAGTACACGTAGAGAGAGCCTACGAGCAATAACGATTCTGCTTGGAGCTGAGTCACTTGATATTGGAATTTAAGTGACTTGGCTTAGCATGGGAACAAAAGAAAGGATACAAGATGAAGATTTTACTCAGCAATGATGATGGTGTGCACGCTCAAGGTATTCATGAGCTAGCAAATGAATTACGTGATCTTGCTGAAGTTATCATTGTGGCACCTGACCGAAATCGCTCAGGTGCTTCAAATTCATTAACTTTAGAACAACCTTTGCGCGTTCAAGAAATTGCAGAAAATACCTACTCGGTACAAGGCACGCCGACCGACTGTGTGCATTTTGCGTTAAATGAACTGCTCAAGAACGATATGCCCGATCTGGTTTTAACGGGTATTAATCACGGTGCTAACCTTGGTGACGATGTGCTTTATTCAGGCACAGTCGCAGCCGCAATGGAAGGGCATTTCTTAGGCGTTCAATCGGTGGCATTTTCATTGGTGGGTAAAAAACATTTTAAGACAGCGGCAGCGATTGCTCGTCGTATCGTCGAACAACATTTAGTCAACCCAATCCCAACTAATCGCCTGTTAAACGTCAATGTGCCTGATTTGGCTTTAGAACAACTCTCTGGTACTCAAGTTACGCGCCTCGGTGCTCGTCACCATGCCGAAGATATGATTAAGCAAAAAGACCCTCGTGGTCATGATATCTATTGGCTTGGTCCTCCGGGTAAAGAGCAAGATGCCGGTGAAGGTACCGATTTTTACGCGATTGAGCATGGCTTTGTGTCGGTAACACCGTTGCAGGTTGATCTGACGGCGCATGAGTCGTTGGGTGCGATGGCAACATGGTTAGGGGAGAAGTAAGTGAGTAATCCGCAAGCTGAGCGTTTAATTACTTTCCTGATTGAAAATGGTATTCAGGATCAAAAGGTTCTTGATGCGATTTACCAACTGCCGAGAGAGAGCTTTTTATCACAGGCGATGTATCACCAAGCCTATGATAATAATGCGCTGCCTATCGGTCAGGGTCAGACAATCTCACAGCCATACATTGTTGCTAAAATGACAGAGCTACTTGAATTACAACAAGATAGCCGTGTCTTGGAGATCGGAACGGGTTCTGGTTACCAAACTGCGGTATTGGCTCAACTTGTTGATCATGTGTATTCGGTTGAAAGAATAAAGTCGCTACAATGGGATGCCAAGCGTAGGTTGAAGCAACTCGATTTCTACAATATCTCAACTAAGCACGGTGATGGTTGGCAAGGTTGGTCTTCAAAAGCCCCTTTTGATGCGATTATTGTCACCGCCGCTGCAGAGTCGATTCCTCAAGCGCTTCTGCAACAGCTGAAAGATGGCGGTCGTTTACTGATTCCAGTCGGTGATGACGAACAGCAACTATTGAAGATCGTTCGACACGGCGATGAGTTTTTATCGAGTGTTATCGAGATGGTGAGATTTGTACCTCTTGTTCCTGGTGAGCTAGCTTAATAAAAGACTAATGGTGTAGGTGGATAGAGAGTCGATGCGTTCGAAGTTGTTAAAAGGAAGTACTTTACTGCTTAGCTGTGCCCTTGTTGGGTGTGCAGCGAATTCGCCTGCGCCCGTTTCAAACCTAAACAAGAATTACTCATCGATTGATCGTGGTAGTTATCGTGGCAGTTACTATGAAGTTAAAAAAGGCGACACCCTTTACTTCATTGCTTATGTCACCAATAAAGACGTTAAAGACCTCATCGGTTATAACAAGTTGTCTGCTCCTTACACTATCCACCCAGGGCAGAAGCTTAAGTTATGGCGTCCTAGCTACAACGCGCCAGCGTATGGTAAGTCAACGGTAGCGGCAGCAGCAGTTGCTGCGCCTGTCGCCGCATCCACAACGTCATCTGCGGCAAGTAAACCGAAAACCACACCACAAAAGAGCAAAAACTCTAAACCGGCTCCAGCTCAAACTACCACCAAAGTGGTGAAAAAAGATCCACCAAAGAAGGTTGAACAATCCAAATCAAAGGAGTATGTTGGTTCTAAAGGTAAACAGAATGTTACACCGCCCACCAAACTAACAAGTGATAAAGTATCCAAATGGTTATGGCCAACTAAAGGGAGAGTAATCAAGAGTTTCTCTGTAGGCGAACAAGGAAATAAAGGCATAGACATAGCAGGACAGCGAGGTCAGCCAATAGTATCTACTGCAGGGGGAACGGTTGTTTATTCGGGTAATGCACTACGAGGCTACGGCAATCTAGTGATTGTGAAGCACAATGATAATTACTTAAGTGCATACGCGCACAACGACCGACTATTAGTATCTGAAGGGCAAAGTGTGAAACCAGGGCAGAAGATTGCAACAATGGGAAGCTCTGGAGCCAGCAGTGTTAGGCTGCACTTTGAGATTCGTTACCAAGGTAAGTCCGTTAATCCAAAACGATATTTACCTTAAATACAATATGCAAAAATTACGTATTGTATGGAGTGACATAGTCATTTAGCGACATATGAAGTTGTAATGTCATGCTAATTTCGCCAGGGGGAGGCGTTATGAGTATAAGCAATGCAGTAACCAAAGAAGAGTTCGATCTTGACCAAGCAACCACGGAACCGGAAGCTCTTGGAAAAGCAAAACGAACAGTCACTAAGAAAACCGAAGCGAAAGAAGAAGTTGAAGTTACGTCTAAAAGTTTAGATGCCACTCAACTCTACTTAGGCGAAATTGGTTTCTCACCACTACTAACCGCTGAAGAAGAAGTGCTATATGCACGTCGAGCTCTACGCGGTGATGAAGCAGCACGTAAACGCATGATCGAAAGTAACCTGCGTTTAGTGGTAAAAATTTCACGTCGTTATAGCAACCGCGGCCTTGCACTTCTCGATCTAATCGAAGAAGGCAACCTAGGTTTGATTCGCGCTGTAGAGAAGTTTGATCCAGAGCGTGGCTTCCGCTTCTCAACTTACGCGACATGGTGGATTCGTCAAACCATTGAACGTGCGTTAATGAATCAGACTCGCACTATCCGTTTGCCAATCCATGTTGTGAAAGAGCTGAACATCTACCTACGTACTGCAAGAGAGCTATCACAAAAGCTTGACCATGAACCAACGGCAGAAGAAATTGCTTCTAAGTTAGATAAGCCGGTTGGTGATGTGAGCAAGATGCTTCGTCTAAACGAAAGAGTGAGCTCTGTTGATACGCCAATTGGTGGTGACGGTGAGAAAGCGCTGTTGGATATTATTCCAGACATCAATAATTCAGATCCTGAGGTTTCAACTCAAGATAGCGATATCAAGAACTCGTTGATTTTCTGGCTTGATGAGCTGAATCCTAAGCAGAAAGAGGTGCTTGCGCGTCGCTTTGGACTACTGGGTTATGAACCGTCAACATTAGAAGAAGTGGGCCGCGAAATCAGCCTGACTCGTGAACGTGTTCGTCAAATCCAAGTTGAAGGTCTTCGCCGTCTACGTGAGATTCTTATCAAGCAAGGTCTGAATATGGAAAACCTGTTCAACGTAGAAAACGACTAATTGAACGGATGATGCTTCTCTAAATAGAAGACAAATAAAAACGCTGACTTTAAGTCAGCGTTTTTTTGTTTGTGGCTTTGGTATTTCATGCCGTCTAATCAAAATAGCAGTACGGCCATAACAAGCTACTTGGTAAGAAACTAAAGCAGCTTCTTCAAGCGGTAAAGTTCTTCTAATGCTTGGCGAGGAGTTAGATCATCAGGATCAACATTCGCTAGCGCTTGCTCTACTTCACTCGGTTCTGGGATCAGGCTCAGTTGGTTTGCGATATCGACACCGCTTGGCTTCGATGTTGGCGACTCCATACTTAACGCTTCTAACTGAGTCAGCTTCGCACGAGCATTCTTGATCACTGCTTTCGGTACGCCAGCTAAACCTGCAACCGCTAGACCATAAGATTTACTTGCAGCACCTTCTTGAACTGCGTGCATAAAGGCAATGCTATCACCATGTTCAACCGCATCTAAGTGTACGTTTGCTAAAGTTGGAAGTTGGTTAGGTAGTTCAGTTAGCTCAAAGTAGTGCGTTGCAAACAGTGTCATCGCATTGATTTGATTGGCTAGCCACTCTGCACTTGCCCAAGCCAGAGACAGGCCATCGTAAGTACTGGTACCACGACCGATTTCATCCATTAGCACAAGGCTGTTTGGTGTTGCATTGTGCAGGATATTTGCGGTTTCTGTCATCTCAACCATGAAGGTTGAACGGCCAGAAGCCAAATCATCGGATGCGCCAATACGCGTAAAGATACGGTCGATAGAGCCGATGGTTGCGCTTTCTGCAGGAACATAACAACCGATATGAGCCATCAATGCGATGAGTGCCGTTTGGCGCATGTAGGTCGATTTACCACCCATGTTGGGACCCGTGATGATCAGCATCTTACGTTGATCATTCAGGTCGATAGGGTTAGCAATGAAAGGTTCGTCCATCACTTGTTCAACAACAGGGTGACGACCGGCCTGAATTTGTACGCCAGCAGACTCTGTCATGGTTGGACGACAGTAATCAAGGGTATCTGCACGCTCAGCCAAGTTCTGTAGAACATCAAGCTGAGATACTGAAGAGGCGATATTTTGTAGGCGCTCTAGATACGGCAGTAGTAAGTCAAACAACTCTTCCCACAGCTGTTTCTCGATAGCGAGTGCTTTCGACTTAGAGTTAAGTACTTTGTCTTCGTGCTCTTTTAGCTCAGGAATGATGTAACGCTCAGCATTTTTCAGCGTTTGACGACGAACATAGTGTGGCGGCACAAGATGGCTTTGCCCACGGCTTACTTGAATGAAGAAACCATGTACGTTGTTGTAGCCAACTTTTAGCGTGTCGATGCCATGACGTTCACGCTCTTCTTGCTCAAGCTTATCAAGAAATTCAGTTGCGCCTGCTGCAAGGTCGCGCCATTCGTCTAACTCGGCATTGTAGCCTTCTGCAATCACACCACCGTCACGGATAACCACCGGTGGGTTCTCTTTGATTGCACGTTCAAGCAGCTCAGAAACCTCATCCACAGGAGAAGCATATTGAGCAAGTTGAGTTAGGTATGGGTGTTTAAGCTGAGTCAGTGTTTCAGCAAGCTCTGGTAAGTATTCCATTGCTTGACGAAGGCGTGCCATATCACGTGGGCGAGCAGAACGAAGTGCAAGACGAGCCAGAATACGCTCGATATCACCAATCTGTTTTAAGGTCGGTTGTAGCTCTGTGAATAGAGCTAAATCTTTCATTTCACCAATCGCATCTAGGCGTTGATCAAGTGCAGAGATATTGCGCATTGGTTGATGTAACCAACGTTTAAGCATACGACTGCCCATTGCCGTAGCGGTGTGATCAAGCACTTCAGCAAGGGTGTTATCTGTGCCACCCCCAAGATTTTGCGTGATCTCCAAATTACGACGAGTTGCAGCATCAAGGATCACCGAGTGATCTTGTTTATCCATCGTGAGTGAACGGATATGAGGGAGGGCAGTACGTTGGGTATCTTTCACGTATTGGATCAAACAACCAGCCGCACATAGACCCAGTTTCGCGCTTTCTACGCCAAAGCCAACCAGATCGCGAGTACCAAACTGCTTATTCAATTGCTGCTTAGCGGTGTCTAATTCAAATTCCCATACAGGGCGGCGGCGGTTGCCATTACGGCTTGCCATTAGATTGACTGGCTCGAAATCTTCAGGGAACAGTAGCTCACGTGGTGAGGTTCTCTGCAGTTCTGCGGCCATTGCTTCTTCGGTTTCTGGCTCACAAAGTTGGAATCGACCGGAGGTGATATCCAGTGTCGCGTAACCAAACTTACCGTTGTGATGGTAAATCGCTGCAATTAGGTTATCAACGCGCTCAGAAAGCAATGCTTCATCGGTCACGGTGCCGGGTGTGACGATACGTACAACAGCACGCTCAACAGGGCCTTTTGAAGTTGCTGGATTACCAATCTGTTCACAAATTGCTACGGATTCACCAAGTTGCACTAACTTTGCAAGATACCCTTCAACCGCATGGTATGGAACACCTGCCATCGGAATCGGTTCACCATTTGATGAGCCACGCTTAGTCAGTGAAATATCGAGGAGTTGAGAGGCTTTTTTAGCGTCATCGTAGAAAAGCTCGTAGAAATCGCCCATGCGGTAGAACAGCAGAATTTCTGGGTTTTCTGCTTTCAGTTTTAGATACTGCTGCATCATGGGAGTATGTTTTTGATCGGCTTTCACAGTTAACTTCTTTCGTTTATTTCTATTGCGGCTTAGGATACGTGAAAGCGTTTCGTGCGAAAAGCGGCTGATGCGAAAAGATGCGAATCCAAATGATATGACAGTAAATAAAGGGAAGCAGATGATGCAGATGACTCAAGACCTTAGTGAGCAGCTTGGACATTTACTCGCTAAACACAAACACGTGTTAGTGACGGCTGAATCTTGCACTGGCGGAGGTGTCGCGAGTGCAGTCACCGATATTGCGGGCAGCTCTGGATGGTTTGATCGCGCTTTTGTTACGTACAGCAATGAAGCCAAACAAGAGATGATCGGTGTACAGCTTAAAACCTTAATGGAGTTCGGCGCCGTGAGTGAGCCTGTCGTAATAGAAATGGCGAGCGGGGCATTGCAACATTCAAACGGGACGATCTCTGTATCAATCAGTGGCATCGCTGGCCCAGGTGGCGCGACCGAAGATAAGCCTGTTGGTACAGTATGCTTCGCGTGGAAAGCGCTAAATGGCTGGGATAAAGTAGAAACGCATGTATTTACAGGCGACAGATCACAAGTACGCCAACAAGCCACGCACCATGCCCTGCAAGTTATTTATGATTACCTATCAATGGAAGGTAAGTAACATTTGTACAAATTATTTTCATACAGGTATAGACACTGTATGAATCAACAGTATAATGAAAGCCAATTAGTCACCCCTATGTGGGTTAGAAATAGATTCTAGATCGCTTGTTGAGACAACCGATTATGTGGAGATAGAAATGGACGAGAATAAACAAAAAGCGTTAGCCGCAGCCCTTGGTCAGATTGAAAAGCAATTTGGTAAAGGTTCTATCATGCGTCTTGGTGATAACCGCACAATGGACGTAGAAACTATTTCTACAGGTTCTCTATCTCTAGATATCGCACTAGGTGCTGGTGGCCTACCGATGGGACGTATCGTAGAAGTTTACGGTCCAGAATCATCAGGTAAAACAACGCTAACGCTTGAGCTTATTGCTGCAGCACAGAAAGTGGGAAAGACGTGTGCATTCGTTGATGCGGAGCACGCACTAGACCCTATCTACGCTCAAAAGCTTGGTGTTGATATCGATGCACTTCTTGTTTCTCAACCAGATACTGGTGAGCAAGCGCTGGAAATCTGTGATGCACTGGCTCGTTCAGGTGCAATCGACGTTCTTGTTATTGACTCAGTAGCAGCCCTAACACCAAAAGCAGAAATCGAAGGCGAAATGGGCGACAGCCACATGGGTCTTCAGGCTCGTATGCTTTCTCAAGCAATGCGTAAGCTGACGGGTAACCTTAAGCAGTCTAACTGTATGGCTATCTTCATTAACCAAATTCGTATGAAAATTGGTGTGATGTTCGGTAACCCAGAAACAACAACAGGTGGTAACGCACTTAAGTTCTACGCATCTGTTCGTCTTGATATTCGCCGTACTGGTGCGATTAAAGATGGTGATGAAGTTGTTGGTAACGAAACTCGTATCAAGGTCGTTAAGAACAAGATTGCTGCACCATTCAAACAAGCTGAGACTCAAATCCTTTACGGTAAAGGCTTCAACCGCGAAGGTGAGCTTATCGACTTAGGTGTTAAGAATAAGCTAGTAGAAAAAGCAGGCGCTTGGTACAGCTACAAAGGCGATAAGATCGGCCAAGGTAAAGCTAACGCTGGTAAATACCTACGTGAAAACCCAGAAGTTGCTCTAGAGATCGATACTAAACTTCGTGAGTTACTACTGACTCCTGCGGTTCTTGAAGAGAAAGACGTAGAGAAAGAAGAAGAAAACGAAGAGCTATAAGCTCACGTTTTATAGAGTGGATGTTTGAAAGAAGCATCCGCTTTGAAAGAATTTAAAGCCTCGCATATTTTATGCGGGGCTTTTTTTTTATTGGATCTGCTCCGTCGAGCATGTCTTTGGTCAAATCTCTCTCGTTGACTGAGTTTCTTCGGTACTAGGTCGTCAATTTAGTTCTGCTTTTCCACGGCAAGATATAGTGGAATATTCTTCATTTTATCGAATTCCCACTAAAATCCTGCCCAAGGGTGTCTTTTCTACAAGAAAACTAGTCGAAGCCTTAACCATGATCTACAATACGGCAAAATTCTAACTCGACTATTTTCAGGAAGAGCTGCATGTACATGAGCACTGATGAGGTTCGCAACGCGTTCCTTAAGTTCTTTGAGAGCAAAGAACACCAAATCGTAGACAGTTCATCGTTAGTTCCACATAACGATCCAACCCTGCTATTCACTAACGCAGGTATGAACCAATTCAAAGATTGCTTCTTAGGCGCCGAAAAGCGTGCCTACACTCGAGCAACTACGGCTCAGCGTTGTGTACGTGCGGGTGGTAAACACAATGACCTTGAAAACGTAGGTTTCACGGCTCGTCACCACACGTTCTTCGAAATGCTAGGCAACTTCAGCTTTGGCGACTACTTCAAAGAAGAAGCGATTGGATTTGCTTGGGAATTCCTGACTGAAACTCTTCAACTGCCAAAAGATCGTCTACTGGTAACGGTATACGAGACAGATGATGAAGCATTCGATATCTGGAACAAGAAAGTAGGTGTTCCTGCTGACCGTATCGTTCGCATTGGCGACAAAGAAGGCGGTAAACAGTTCGAGTCTGATAACTTCTGGACGATGGGTGACACAGGTCCTTGTGGTCCATGTACTGAAATCTTCTACGATCACGGTGAGCACATCTGGGGCGGCCGTCCTGGTACACCTGAAGAAGATGGTGACCGTTTCATCGAGATCTGGAACAACGTATTCATGCAGTTCAACCGTCACGCTGACGGCACAATGGAACCGCTACCTAAGCCTGCTGTAGATACAGGTATGGGTATTGAGCGTATTTCTGCAATCATGCAGGGCGTTCACTCTAACTACGAAATTGATGTATTCCAAAAGCTAATCAAAGCGACTGCGGAAGTTGTTGGTCATGACGATCTATCTAACCAATCGCTACGCGTTATTGCTGACCACATCCGTTCTTGTTCATTCCTAATTGCTGACGGTGTTATGCCTTCAAACGAAGGTCGTGGCTACGTTCTACGTCGTATCATCCGTCGTGCAGTTCGTCACGGTAACAAGCTTGGCGCACAAGGCGTGTTCTTCCACAAACTTGTGGGCGTACTGGCTGAAGTGATGGGCTCTGCGGCAGATGAACTTAAGAAACAGCAAGAGCTGGTTGAAAAAGTACTTCGCATTGAGGAAGAGAACTTTGGTCGTACGCTAGAGCGCGGCATGGTTATTCTTAATGACGCACTAGATGCACTTGAAGGCAAAGAGCTTGACGGCGAAACAGTTTTCAAACTTTACGATACATACGGCTTCCCAGCTGACCTTACTAACGATGTAGCTCGCGAACGCGATTTTACTATCGATGAAGAAGGCTTTGAGAAGGCGATGGAAGCACAGCGTAAGCGTGCACGTGAAGCAGGCCAATTCGGCACGGATTACAACGCGACAATCAAAGTAGACACCAACACTGAGTTCTGTGGTTACACAGCAACTGAAGGTGCTGGTGAAATCTCTGCGCTATTCGTTGACGGCGAAGAGGTTGCTTCACTATCGGCTGGCGACAAAGCAATCATCATCCTTGAAGAGACACCATTCTACGCTGAGTCAGGCGGTCAATGTGGTGATGCTGGTACACTAAAAACAGCGTCGGGTCTTTTCAAAGTACAAGACACTCAGAAGCTAGGTAACGCATTTGCGCACCACGGTGAGCTAGTTGAAGGTGTATTTGCTAAGGGCGATAAAGTAGAAGCAACGGTTGACGCTGAGCGTCGAGCTGCTATCTCACTAAACCACTCTGCCACTCACTTACTTCACTCTGCATTGCGCGAAGTGCTAGGTGAGCACGTTGCTCAGAAAGGTTCTTTAGTTAAGCCAGATAACCTACGTTTTGACTTCTCTAACCTTGAAGCGGTAACACCAGCACAGATTAAAGAAGTAGAGCGTCTAGTTAACGCACAAGTTCGTAAGAACCATGTGATTGAAACGAACATCATGGACATCGAGTCAGCGAAAGAAAAAGGTGCAATGGCACTGTTTGGCGAGAAGTACGATGATGAAGTTCGCGTTCTATCTATGGGCGATTTCTCTACTGAACTTTGTGGTGGTATCCACGCAAGCAACACGGGTGATATCGGTCTATTCAAGATCACTTCTGAAGGTGGTATTGCTGCGGGTATTCGTCGTATTGAAGCGGTAACAGGTGAAGCTGCACTAGATGCAGTAGAAGCTCAAGCTAGCGCTTACGAAGAGAAACTGGCTGAGTCAGCTAAGAAAGCGAAATCGCTAGAGAAAGAAATCCAACTGCTTAAAGAAAAGATGGCTGCTGCAGAAAGCGCAAACATCATGGGCAAAGTAGAAGACATCTCTGGTACTAAAGTTTTGGTTGCTGCAATTGAAGGCGCAGACAACAAGAACCTACGTACTATGGTTGATAACGCTAAAAACCAAGTAGGTAGCGGCATCATCCTGATCGCGAACGTAGCAGACGGTAAAGTTGGCTTGATTGCTGGTGTAACCAAAGACCTAATCGGCAAAGTAAAAGCGGGTGATCTCGTCAAGATGGTTGCTGAGCAAGTTGGCGGTAAAGGCGGCGGTCGTCCAGATATGGCTCAAGCGGGCGGTACAGACGTTGCAGCACTGCCAGAAGCGCTTAAATCTGTGCGTACTTGGCTAGAAGAGCGTCTTTAAGCTTAAGTAATTGATACAAAGATGCCCAATCAGTTGATTGGGCATCTTTTATTTTGCCTATTGGAAGTATGTTTAAACAAGGTTTGATTGAGATTAACCAAGAAGTCTAATGGTGGCGTTAGACTCCTTGGTTAATTTTTTATTGCTTCGCCCTGACGCGGAGTATGTGTTTTTTTGTCATATATAGACATTGGTCTTGGGAAGGTGAGGACGGGTGAAAATGCCTCTTATCGTGCAGAAATTTGGTGGAACGTCGGTGGGTTCAATTGAACGAATCCATCATGTAGCAGAAAAAATCATTGAAGCGAAAAATGAAGGGAACCAGATCGTGGTTGTCGTTTCTGCTATGTCTGGTGAAACAAATCGGTTAGTTAATTTAGCCACGCAAGTTGATAGCGTACCAAACGCTAGAGAACTGGATGTGTTGTTAACGGCTGGCGAGCAAGTTTCCATGGCCTTGTTAGCAATGACGTTACACAAGTTAGGTTATGAAGCGACATCGATGACTGGCTATCAAGCCAAGATACACACGGATTCTAATCATAATAATGCAGCGATTGAGCGTATTGATACTGCTCCGATTCAAGCTCTGCTAGATGACAACCAGATTGTTATTGTTGCAGGCTTTCAAGGATTCAATGCGAAAGGTGATATCACGACATTAGGCCGCGGTGGTTCAGATACTACAGCGGTCGCGCTTGCAGGTGCCTTGCAGGCGAAAGAATGCCAGATCTATACTGATGTAGATGGTGTTTACTCTTGTGACCCTAGAGTCGTAAAACAATCTCAGAAATTAGATACTTTAGACTTTCCTTCTATGGAAGAGATGGCTCGCCGAGGCGCTAAGGTATTGCACCTTCCTTGTGTTCAGTATGCATGGCAGCACAACGTGTCATTGCGAGTGCTTTCAAGCTTTGAACAAGGCGAGGGCACATTGATCGCGGGTAATCAGTGTTTGAATGATATTGCTGGCATCGCCATCCAAAGAGATATGGTGCGTATCGAGTGTTTGAATGAAGATTTACCGTCTTTCATTTCACATTGCCAACTGTTGGGGATCGAAGTCTGTAGTGTGATCGAGGAAACAGAACGGGCAGCACTCATTATTAAACAAGACATAAGTGCCAAATTAAAACTAGTTTTTGCTGAGAAAATCCGTAATAGTGAACAGGTTAGTTTGTTAACTGTGGTAGGAAGCCGAACACAAGAAATTGTGGTCAGTTCACATGGATTGTTGTCTGAAGGCGAAATTGATGTACAGCATCACTTATTGCAGCAGCAGTCTTTAACTTTGGTGATATCACCAACGCAAGTCGATATGGCTGCTAACATATTACACAATGCATACATCGTAGCGCGTGAAACACAGGGTTATCCTAAAAAAGAAGTGCATTTTGGTTAAATAAACTCAATCGATAGTTTACGAAAATATAACTTTTGTTGGATAATGCTCTCGTAGCTAGATAAATTTAGAGATTACTCAAGGAGCAAAGAATGCTAATTTTGACTCGCCGCGTTGGCGAAACACTGATGATTGGTGATGAAGTAACAGTTACTGTACTAGGCGTTAAAGGTAACCAAGTACGTATCGGTGTTAACGCACCTAAAGAAGTATCTGTTCACCGTGAAGAGATCTACATGCGCATTCAAGCTGAAAAAGGTAATGGTAACGTTGCATCTGGCAACTACTAATACTTTTGCGTAGAGAAGAGGCTAGCATTGTTGCTAGCCTTTTTTGATCTTGGGGAACCGAAACACTGATTGGGACATAGATGGGTTGGATAACGGATCGGTCTCAAAGTGGTGAAGTGAATGCTTTGTGATGCTGCGAGATACAGACAAGGTTGAACAGAACTGTTGCTCTGTATTTTGTTTGGCAAAACTCAAGATTTATTCGCTTCCCCTATGGCGAAAATACGCATCCCGTAGTATTGTGCCATCAGCGGTAGCACTTGCTGCTGGAGAAATTAGATAATTGTTTTCGGCTGTTTATTATTGCCAATCTTTCACCTTAATTTTTAAGGGAAAAAGCGCGATTTGAATCTTACAAGTTCAATTTGCAAGCGCTTTGATTAAATAGCAAACGGTTGAGTGTTTTTGTCCAATTTTTTCAATAAAGTGTTTGACATATTTTCGGTAAAACGTAATATGTGCCTCCGCAAGACGGTGAGGTGGCCGAGAGGCCGAAGGCGCTCCCCTGCTAAGGGAGTATGTGGTTTGTAGCTGCATCGAGGGTTCGAATCCCTCCCTCACCGCCATTTCTTGCGAGTCTAAAATTAGCAATTTAGACAATGTAAATGTGCGTCCTTAGCTCAGCTGGATAGAGTACCTGGCTACGAACCAGGCGGTCGGAGGTTCGAA